>JANXEA010000001.1 GCA_025059045.1 Candidatus Bathyarchaeota archaeon
CCCCCCTCAATAAACTCAATAGTAAACTCAATAAACCAAGAAGCCAGGACGCTTGCAGCCATAATTAACCAGGGCGGAACCTACATCATCCTAAGCCGAAACTCAACATCACTCACCGACAGCAGAATAGACCCGAAATTGGCAAATGTTCTATCCAGCATAAACGAGGTCAGATATATAATGCCCCAGAAATTCCTCGCCGTAAACATAACGGCAAAAAATGTTGAACGGCAGGTCATTTTGAGGGGGGTAATGGATGTAAATGGCTTCCTCAAGACTAGGAAAGCATACATAAACGGGTCATCAGCCAAGAATGTGGATGAAGCGAGCATCGGAGAGATCTTATCATCAGCACTAAACCTCAAAATAGGTGACGAAATAACATTAAGCCGCGGTGGAAAAAAAGCTAAATTAACAGTGAAATGTATCTACAGAACCCAAACTTCAGCAGACTCTGAAATACTTGTACCAATAGAGGCTGCAGAGAGGCTGACCGAAGGGGACGGCCAGCTATCGGCAATAGAGTTCACTCTGAAAACAGACATAAACGTGAGAGACGTCATCAACCAGATCTCCTCAAAGCTGCCACCTGAAACCAGAATACTAGAAACCCAGCAGCTATACGAATTCATCGAGGAACTAAACCAGCAGACGCTCACCCTCATAAACCTCCTATCCATAACCGTCTACATAGTCGTAGCCGCAGCATCATACATCATCACTACAAGGCTCCTCATAGAATCCTCCTACGAGATAACGATGCTCAAAGCGCTAGGCGCAAAGAGAAACCAGACATTCGCCCTAATCCTAGCATACACAACGCTTACATCAGCAATCAGCGCCCTTCTGGGAATATCATTAGGCACGGCTGGAACCCAGATCGCCTCAACAGTGCTCAGATGGGTTTGGATAAGCATCGACATCAACCCATTCATAGAGATAAGCCAAGCCGCACAAACCCTTATACTCGTCCTTGTCTCAGCAACTCTTGGATCCGCATACCCAGCCATTAAATGCTCCAGGACAAGATACGCGGAGCACCAGCTATGAAACAGGACAATAAGAAAGTCAACCTATAACAGGAGAGAAACTAACCAGGATGGAGAAAGACGGCTGATGAGACTACTTGGCTTCAACTACTTGAAAATACAACGCATATTAACCCTAACAATAGCGATAACTCTCTCATCAACACTCTTCTCCCTAACAGCTCTCAGCCTTCTCGGATTCTATAAAGGCTTCAGCCTCTACCTAGGCGAGGACGAGAACATCATCGCCCTCTACGATCGGAAAAGCCGAACCCCCTTCACAGGCCTCGTCCCACTATACCTAGCGGAGAGAATAAGCGTCCTTGAGGGTGTTATTGCCATCAGCCCGGAGACAGCGGTCCCATGTATACTAAATAATGAACAGGTATTCCTACGTGGAGTGATACCAGAAGAATTCACCAAGCTGAATCAGATAACGATTATAGATGGCGAAATGCTGCGAATGGATGATATAAGCGCGGTCATGCTCGGCATGAATATAGCCGAAAAGCTCGACTTGAGAGCGGGCTCAAGCATCCTAATCCTAGGCGTCCTAAAAGAGCAGTATCTAGAAATGAGAATAAAGGGGGTATTCGCCTCAAACTCAGTAATGGACGACGAAGTCATAGCGCCCCTATACGTTGGGCAATGGCTGAGAGGAACAGACTACGGCCATGTAACACTCATCAGATTCAAGATTGACAGGAATCTCATAAGCGCCTCAGAGATCTTCGAGATGATAGCGAGAGAAACGGGGGACACAAGCCAGCCGCCACCTGCAAGCCAAGAACCCCAAACACCTATAATCATCCCAAGAATCATAACGAGGTTCAGGATAGAGGACCTGGGAATAGAAGAAGCGAAAAACGTAATGAAGAATTATATGGAACGATACGGGATCACGAGGGAGGCCCTTCTCACCCTATCCGTGATGATCTTTATTCTCTCAAGCTCCAGCATATTCTCGGCGGCAGAAACGATACTGCAACAGCATAAGAAGGAAGTGGAGGTCATAAGATCAGTCGGAGCCTCAAAGAAGACCCTAAAGCATGATCTCCTGGCAAAGCTGCTAATCTGGGCGGCCTTCGGATCGACCGCCGGAACAGCCGCCGCCATAACTATCCTAAAAGTCGCCGAGACTATAAGTAAACTACAGATCTTATCCCACACCATAACCTTCAGCACTGACCCCCTCATAATCTCCACAAGCATAGCGCTCACGGCCATGATTGTCTCGATAAGCATCCTAAGAGCTGATCTTAAATGAAGAAAATTCCGCAGATACTCATCCCACTCTCAATAGCCATACTACTAAGGCTTTACCCAACAATATCAAGTGGACAGCCATTCTCCGTAGACGCATGGTCCCCAATAAGAAACAGCGAACTTCTAATAGAACACTCACCCATCAGCCTAGGCGAAGACAAAATATTTGACGGCTACAACAACTACTGGCCAGCAGTAAGCATCTTCGGAGCCCTTCTCGCCAACACAGTTGATGCCAAGCCTAAAGAGACTATGGCCGTCGCCGTCCCACTAACAGCATCCCTAACAGTCATCATCCTATACGCCCTGCTCAGCCGCGCCCTATCAAGTCCCAAGCCGGCATTATTCGCGTCAACCCTCCTCGCCTCAGCCTTTCCATACAGCCTCTTCACAGCAGGGGTGACGAAGGAAACATACGCGAGCCCGCTCTATCTCCTCCTCATCCTCACCCCCATCCTATATAAATGCGACTGGAGGCAGATAATCATCCTTACAATATCATCAATGGGACTAGTCCTATCTCATCATCTAACAGCCCTTATAGCCGCAGCGAGCCTAGGAGGCATGACCCTAGCCAGCCTAATAGTAGGGATTGAAGGAAGACCAGGTCGCGAGTGGACAGTGATCCTCCCATTTCTAATCCTAACCACAGTAGGAGGCATCTACTTCGCAAGCTTCGCATATAGGGGGCTAAAGGTAACATTAACCATAAATGATCTACTCTCCGCAGCCTCATACCAGACAATCGCCTTCGCCATAACCCTCTACTTTGCAACCAGAACGAAGAGAAAACACTCCATAAGAACGGTGCTCTCATCTTCCACCCTAGCATTAACGGGTTTACTCTTCATGTTACTCTGCACAGTTAAGCCAATCACACCTGATGCTCCAACACTTCCACTCCACTATGCTCTGCACGCCGCACCCTACATTCTCCCCTCGCCACTCATCATATTAGGATTCCAAGAAGCGAGGGGAAAGGAGAATTTCCCCCTACTCTTCTGGCTTGCTTGCATACTCGGCCTCGAAGCCTACGCAATATTTGGAAACCCGCCCGTAGGGCTAACCCTAATATACAGGACACTTAACTTCCTATGCGCCCCATTAGCGGTCTTCACCGCAATTGGCCTCCACGCGTTATTCCCTGAAAAAGAGGGGTTCAACCGCAGGCATCATATTAATCTCGCGGCTGCAGGCTGCCTCCTACTCCTCACAGCCCTAAACTCTTATGGCGTATATGCAGCTGTAAACCTTCAGGAAAGATTCTTAGGATACTTCTGGTTATATACTGGTCAAGAGTACGAAGCGGCAGAATGGATCTCCAAGGCGGTTGGCAGCCAACGAATAGCAGGAGACGTTAAAGTCTTGTACCTTCTCAAGGGCTACTTCAACAAAGACGTAGATGTCACTCAGGGACTCCTATACCTAACTGGAGGATCATCCGCAAAACCGAGGATCCTATTCACATATAATCGGATGCTGAATAATGGATACGTTGTATACCAAGGGCTCAGCGCAAACCTTCCTGCAGAATGGACCGTGAAGGCCTCATACATGAGCCAAGTGTACTGTAACGGTGAAGTGAAGATATTCAGTAGCTGAGGCGTAACATGGAATTGATCGAGATAATGGACCTGTGGAAGTCATACGGTGAAAACGTGATCCTGAGAGGTCTAAACCTAACCGTAAGAGAAGGCGAGTTCATAGCTGTTAGAGGAAAATCGGGCGTAGGAAAAACAACATTACTAAAGATCATAGGTCTACTTGAAGATCCAGACAGAGGCGAAGTCAAGGTTCTAGGTCAAAAGGCGAATGGACTAAGCGACGATGAAAAATCAAAGATAAGACTAAACAGCATAGGATTCGTCTTCCAATTCTTCAATCTAATACCCTCCCTAACGGTGCTTGAAAACATAGAGCTCCCACTAGCTCTAGCAGGCAAAGGGAAAAATGAGAGGAGGAGAAGAGCCTACCAACTATTAAAGCACTTCAGCCTAACAGATCTGGCGGAGAGATTTCCAGAAACCCTAAGCGGAGGAGAAAGGCAGCGGATAGCCATAATAAGGGCGCTTGCAAATAGTCCAAGAATAATCCTGGCTGACGAGCCCACATCAAGCCTAGACGACGATAACTCCCAGCTCGTAACCAACCTATTGACAGACATAAACAGGACGGAGAAGGTTACAATAATCCTTACGACGACAGACCTTTATGAAAAGTTGCCAGTTCACAGGGATTACATTCTCCGGGAAGGGCGCCTAGCGGGGGCCTTTTAATGTCCAAAAATATTCCCGAACAGAACCGTATTGACAGGAGCCAGAAATGGGGAATCATCTTCGCAGCGTCAATACTCTTCATCATAACCATCATCTGCCTCGCCTTCAGCAGACTGGTAGACGACTACCTCTTATGGCTATGCTTAGAAAAGGGGACGCTGAAAATATACTGGCAAAGAAGACCCATCATATGGGCTCAGATACCTATAAGCCCAAAGTATCCCCTATGGATACCACTACTGCCCTTTGCAGCCGGGCTTGCTGACGTTCTTTGGGCGCATAAGCGGATAAGCTATGAGATCCGCATAAGGGGTAAGAGGATCCACCATTATCAGATCGGGATGGCATCAACCTTGGTCGGCATCATTCTCGCCGCAGTCACGATAACTTCAAGTGCACCATCGGTTATATGGTTGGATTGGAAAAGGACCAGCGTCGCCGAAATACTCCAAGGATTATCTGTCATAATGGTAACCGGAGGAATCTTACTAACACTTCTCGACGCCGAAGATCTGGCAGAGAGAATGAGAAGAATAAAAAAAGGCTTAGAGAAGATTCACAACAGTAAGAGGTATTGGAAAGTCGTAATAAGTGGGTTACGGCACACTTCGCCCCGACAACACGAGAAAATTGAGAAATTTATGGAAGTGGCAAACTGGATGGAGACAAAGGAGATCATTGCGCCCAAGTCCTATGATGTCGTCGGCGACATAGCCATTATAAGATTACCGGACCACCTGAGAGAACAGGCGGGGAAGGCGGCCCAAGCCATAATGCAGCTGAATAAGCATATACGGACAGTTCTCCTTCAGGTAGGTCCAGTCTCAGGCGAGCTACGCCTAAGAAAACTTACTCCAATCCTAGGCGAGAACAAGACTGAGACTACCCATAAAGAGTCGGGCTGCACCTTCAAGGTTGACCTGGAAAAATGCTACTTTTCACCAAGACTCTCTTTCGAGAGAATGAGAGTTGCCTCACAGGTAAAGCCTGGCGAAGTCATAGTTAACATGTTCGCCGGCGTCGGATGCTTCTCGATAGTAATCGGCAAACACTCCAAAGCGGAGAAGATCTACTCCATAGACATCAACCCCGACGCCATCAGGTACGCCGATGAAAACGTGAGACTAAACCGTCTTCAGGGAATCGTCGAAGTTCTTGAAGGAGACTCAAAAACCATTATAGAGGAGAGACTGAGAGAAATAGCAGACCGGGTTCTCATGCCCCTACCGGAAAGAGCCTACGAATACCTAGAATACGGCATCCTAGCGCTAAAACCGCAAAAGACCGGGATCATACATTACTATGATTTTATGCATGCCCACAAACATGAAGACCCAGTCGAGAAAACCGTGACCAAGATTTCATCTAAGCTAGAAAATTTAGGGGTTGACTTCAACGTTGCTTATGGAAGGGTTGTAAGGGCTGTGGGACCCAGATGGTATCAGGTGGTTCTAGACATTGAGATCAATAAAAAGCATTAATAATTAAGAAGGCAGATTTATTAATAAAACGTGAGAGGGTTGCAGTGAACATGAAGAAGCGTCTAATGGATATTCTCGCATGCCCAATTGACAAGTATTACCCCTTAGAACTATACATATTTGAGGAGAAAGAAGAGATAATAGAAGGGATGATCGTCTGCCCAAAGTGCCTAAGATGGTACCCGATTAGGGAAGAGATCCCTGAGATGCTTCCCGATGAACTACGGGAGAAGAAAGAGGATCTTCCATTCCTAAAGAAGTGGCGGGAAAAAATTCCGGAAAGGATACTACTAGAAGGCAAACCATTCAATCTGAAAGGGGAACCTGCAGAGTAACTTTTTCAGGCAAACATTTATGCTAACTTTATCATACGTTCTTTCGCAGCTGATCTAAGCGCCGCTTCAGCTATTTGCAGGGCCTTTAAGCCATCTAAGCCGGTGACCATCGTCTCATTACCCTCTAAGATGGACTGGACGAAGTGCTTTAATTCAATCTTGAGAGGCTCCTCCCACTCATACCTCGGTGTCAACGTCTGCCCTAAAGTCTCAATAGTCATCTCCTGCGTTATATAGTCCAGGGATATTATCGCCTCGCTTCCCGTCACTGTGAGCCTTCTTACCTTGTAGGGCGTAAGCCAATTCGCCTCAATAAAGGCGGATTTCCCGTTCGGGAAGGCGAGCATTATCTGAGCATAGTCCTCGAACCTTTCATGCCTGAGATTTCCAGTTCTAGCGAATACCGCAATGGGCTCCTCTCCGAAAATATAACGGACAATATCTATGTCATGTATGGCTGTATCCTTAACAACCCCAACATCTCCTATTCTTTCCGGCCATCTTGAAACTCGCCTAACAGTAACCGAGACAGGTAAACCAATCTCCCCATCATCTATCGCCTGCTTCAATCTTCGGACAGCCGGATTAAACCTTTCTATGAAGCCTACCATGAGGCGAAGATTACGGGACTTCGCCATCTCCACAATCTTCTTTGCCTCCCTCACGGAGCTTGCCATGGGCTTCTCAACAAGCACATGCTTCCCCATCCTCAGCGCCTTCATAGCCTCTTCGGCAAGCCTCGTCGACCATACACATAGGTTAACCGCCTCTACATGCTCCCTTCTATACATCTCCATACTTTCAACATAGGCTTTAATGCCATACTTCTCCGCCGCCGCTTTAGCCCTCTGCTCATCAAGATCGCAGACCGCAACTAACTCTGCTTCTGGAAGCTCACTGAGGACTCTAAGATGGTTCTTGCCCCAGAATCCCGCACCAACCACAGCGACCCTCAATCGGTCAGGCATGCACAGACCCCCGTCCTAGACCTCTATAAATAAACCCTTCTTTTTTCACCATCTCCAGATCTAGAATATTAGCCAAATCAACTATCGCCGCCGGCTTTCTCATACTAACACCAATCTTACCCAAACTTAACCGCTTAAAGCGTGTGTGGCCAACAGCAATTAGTAGGCAATCAGCCCCATGTATTACCCTGGAAAATGTTCTCTCAGCAGGATAACCCATACTTCTCAATTCGCTGAAAGAGTAATGAGGGTCGAAAACGACGACATTTGCGCCCCTCCTATTTAGGAGATCGATTAGATCCGGCACAAGTGTGCCTCTCGCCTCCTTTACGTTAGCACGAAAAGAAACGCCGAGAACCGCAATCTTTGATCTTCTCAAAGACTTTCCGCATGCCGCCAGAGCGTCCTTAACCAGCAGGCATGCATGCTTCACAACCCCCTCATTAACTCTTTGAGCGGCAGAGGCTATTGGAAGCCTGACGCCCAACTCTTCAGCTTCGCTAAAAAGGAGGGAACAGTCTTTCGGCAAATGCCCCCCAACCAAACCCGGCCTTAGCAGATGGCAGTAAGGCTGAGTGTTCGCAGCCTCCTGCGCCTTCAGATAATCTATTCCCACCTTCTCGCAGAGCCTTGCCAGCTCATTTGCGAGGGCTATGTTGACATAACGGTAAACATTCTCGAAAAGTTTTACGGCTTCAGCCGTCCTTATGTCCTCAACCTCGACGACTCCGCCTCTCGCTATGGTTCCCAGAAAAGCTTTTGCCACCGCCAGACTCTCTTTGTCTATCCCAGCAACAATCTTAGGGTAAGAGAGGATATCTCTAATCGTCCTTCCAACCCTAGCCCTTATAGGGCTATAGGCAAGTCCGAAGTCGACTCCGGCTTTTAATCCTGATATAGACTCAAGAAAAGGTTTTATCACAGTGTCCGTTGTGGACGGGGGCAATGTGCTCTCAACGATAACCAACGCCCCCCTTTTAATGTTTAAGCCTATACTCCTGCAAGATTCTTCAAGACTTGAGTAATCAGGCCGCCCATTTTTATCAATTAATATATTAACAGCAATAACTATGAAGTCGCTCATTGGAATAGCATCCTTAGGATCAGCTGTGGCTTTGATCCGACCGACGCCGAGATTCTTCTTCAAAAGATTCTCAAGCCCAGGCTCTTCAAATGGGCATACCCCATTATTGATCTGTGACACTAGGTGCACATCTTTGTCTAAGCAGAAAACTCTGAATCCGGCGTCTGCGAATAAGCAGGCTGTTGGCAACCCCATCCTTCCACATCCAACCACTGTGACGACATACCTACCCCTCTCCTTCACATCATCAAGATCCATTAACCGCGAATTCACCAATACGCATCATCTCTTTTCAATGAATTGGAAGCTCTTACTTAACCAGAAGGATTTTGCAGAGCAATATATTTTAAGCGGTATCCAAATTTTAAGATTTGGTGTCTGCCGCAATTATTCCTTCTGACGGAAAACGTTAACAGCTTTAGCTATCACTTCGGCTGGGTCCTCAAAGTTCTTGACAATCTCCCTAGCCTTCATAGATTGCCTGATTTTTTCAGATTCAATCTTCTCCAAGGTTTTCAGAACCTTTCTGGCTAGGCGCTGAGGATCTGTTTCACGTTTGACAAGACCTATTCTCATAAGATATCTCTCGATAAAGTAAGGTTCACTTGGATAACATGAAAAAGTTGGCACACCTAGCAATGCAGCCTCCGCGGTCATAGTTCCGCCAGCGCCAACGAATATTGA
>JANXEA010000002.1 GCA_025059045.1 Candidatus Bathyarchaeota archaeon
TCTTTTTGCTGATGCTTTATCTTAAAACCTGGCTTGAAATCTCTTGAAATCATCTTCGGCCCTAGGTTTGTGAGCATCCACGAGTTCGCAGCTCCTGCTGTGACAACCTCTAGGAGCTTGCCTAGGTCTAAGCCTGCCTTCGCCGCGAGGATAAGCCCCTCGCAGACCGCTTGGATGTTAAGTGCGCATATAACTTGATTGCAGAGCTTTGCCATCTGACCTGAACCGGACGGTCCCATATAGACTATTTTCTTTCCCAGAGCCCTGAATATTGGCAAGCATTCTTCAAAGGCATCCTCTGGACCACCTACCATAATCGATAACGTTGCCTCTTTAGCGCCGGCTTCCCCGCCGCTTACTGGCGCATCCAGCATCCTAACATTCCTCTCAGCGAGCTCATCAGATATCTTCTTAGTCACCGCCGGTGAGATCGTGCTCATATCAATGACAATTAACCCCTCATGAGCGCCATAAATGATGCCTTCAGACCCAAGAATCACCTCTTCAACGTCGGGAGAATCAGAGACCATGGTTATCACCACATCGGATCTCTCGGCAACCTCCCTAGGAGAGTTAGCCCCAGACGCGCCAAGCTTCAAAAGATCCTCCATCCTAGAGCGTGTCCTATTCCAGACAGTCAGCGGAAAGCCAGCCCTAAGAAGGTTCAGGGCCATAGGCTTACCCATAACACCTAAACCGATGAATCCAACCCTCTTCGAAGACACCTAACACACCACAAGAGTAGACTAAGACCTGAACAATTAAAAACTTGCCCTATAGCTGCACTAGGGGAACAAAACCCTTAAGAATCCCTGAATTGCAAGTTCTAATTAAACATCTACTGCGGGCGGGTAGATCAGTTTGGAATGATCGCGGCGTTGGCATCGCCGAGGTCGAGGGTTCAAATCCCTCCCCGTCCACTTTCACTGGACCTCGACCACTTTGTTACTTACTGTTTTCTGAGTATTTCAGAATATGAAACCCCGCATAATAGGGGAAAGAAGAGTTAAATTATTTGACTGTTCTTCAGTTAAATAGAAAAACTTCAGTTCATTCTTTCTTTTTTCTATATGTCCATCTGAAAATGTCATCAGCGTCTGTGATCAATCTCTTGATCATTTCTGCTCAAAAAATCTATCTTCAATGTCCAGTCGTATATTGTGGCAGTGTGGCGTGAGAACATGGAGGATATTGTTTGCGATAAAATATTCAAGGACTATAAAGGTGAGACTAGTGTTAGGGCTCTAGACCATATAGATCTTAGTGTTTCGAAGGGCGAGTTCTTCGGTCTTTTGGGTCCTAATGGTGCAGGTAAGACAACTCTCGTGAGAATACTTGCAACACTCTTAAAAGCGTCCGGTGGGTGTGCTTGGGTAGGCGGATACGATGTAAATAAAGATGAGAAAAGAGTGCGCGAGATAATAGGTTATGCCGGACAGGATTCTGAGCGATCAGCCTATTTTAGGCTCTCTGTTAAGGAGAATCTCTTTTACTTTGCCCATGCACTTAGAGATGTCCCTAGAGAGATAGCGAGGGAGAGAATCGAATATATAGCATCAGCAATAGGATTCGAAGATAGGTTAGATAGGCATTTCATAGCTTTGTCTGGAGGAGAAAAGCAAGTAGTAATAGTCATGAGAGCTTTGCTTCACAATCCGGAGGTATGCTTTTTGGATGAACCATCAAAAAGCTTAGATCCAATAACCGCGCATAAGGTTAGACGCTTCATAAAAGATTATGCTAGAGAGAATGGCATTACTATCTGTTTAACGACGCATAATATGCTTGAAGTCGAGGAAGTATGCGATAGAATAGCGTTCATAAACCGTGGTAAACTAATTTTCGTAGGAACTCCATCTGAATTTAAAAGACGGGCAGCTATGGAGGAGATAATAGAAATCAGCACTAATAAACTTGAAAATGACGTGAAGTTAAGGGTTCTTAAGGTTCGTGGAGTAATAAATGTGGTTTGTTACAACAATGTTACAAAATTGTACTGCGAAGATGCATTCAATGCACTTCCAGAAGTTCTAAATATTATGAGAGAAGCTAGGTTAAAAGTTCCAGTAAGGATCACTGAACCTTCACTTGAAGATGCATTCGCCTTCTTTGTTAATGGAGGAAGGAGCAATGAATAGCATTTTTAGCCCACTAAAGATTTTCTACATGGCCGTTTGGCGCAACCTCTTAACTTTAACAAGGTACAAAGTGAACTTTCTCTTTTCAATTATAACGAGCGCCCTGTGGGCTGCTGGCATGCTCCTCTTTTCACTTGCATTTGACTCCATTATGCTTGGGAGAAATGTTGGAACAACAAATTATGTTGCCTTCATTGTTTTCGGCATAAGCTTCCAGAGCTGGCAGGGAACTGCGCTCTGGGGCGCAGCAAACATGCTTCAGAATGAACTTGGCACTGGGCAAATAGAATATACCTTCACATGTCCGTTCTCGCGCTATCGCTATATCGTAAGTAATGTTGCAGCTTTAGCTGTTCAAGACTCTATATTCTTCCTTCCAATGTTCTGCTTCGGACTGTGGTTGGCAAATACAACACTAACAATTCACGGTCTCCTCTTAGGTTTAGCCTCAACAATTCTCTCCGTAGCAGCATTAGTTCAGTGGGGAGTCATCTTTGCTGCACTTACGCTACGATATAGGCAGGTAACCGCAGTGTTCAGTTTTTTCAATTTTACCATTCAGATGTTCTCAGGGATGTTTATTCCACTACAAATCCTCCCAGCCCCGTTACAAATCATTGGGTTCAGTGTCCCAGTAACATTTGGAATGGACTTGCTAAGGCATTATGTAATGGAAACATTCACCATATTCAATCCTATGCATGAATGGGTAGCACTTTTAGTCCAGCTGGCTCTTCTCAGCATGACAGCTAAATTTGTGGTCTCTTATCTCGAGGGTAAAGCTAAGGAGAAAGGGCTACATTATATTTAATGGGAAGAATGATATTGGAAGCTAATCGAAAACAATTTCAGATTTTTTCGATAGAGTCATTCATTCTCAGAAAAATCTGCTGCAACTACACGGAAAAGGATGCTTCTTGGAAGGCAAACACAAGAAAATCAGGGGATAGAATGTTCTGATGAATGAACCTGCCGTTGTAATGGATCCACAATCTTGCCGTTTTGGGATTTTTATGAGAATAAATAATGGAGGCAAAACCATATTTAATGCAATTCTAATTGGTTGACCAAACGATGAGGTGGACTAACGAGAGGCATTGAGGGCTCAAGGGCTTGCATGTTACAATTAAAAGGAAAAATTCGGAAAAATGTCGAGGAAAATTATTTTCATGTTTTCAATCTGTTCGGTGGTGCATATCTTGCTCAGGATGTGGACGCAGATCTGGATGAAATATATGAGAAATGGCTAGAATATGGTTTGCTTTCACCATTACGCAGCGAATCCGAGATGAATAAGCCGATAAAACCATCTTCGCCAAAGGCTGTAATCAATCTAAAAGATTTCATGAGAGCTTCTTGGTCTGTTATGGAAAAAACCGTCTATATAAGGGGTGCGCCATTCAGCATATTTGGAGGCTTTCCGCCAAGTATTAAAGATGCTTTTGAAGCATTAGACGTAAGATGCAGATGGGAACCTAGCTTCTCTAAACTTCTGGAGCCGACCGAAGAGAATTTGAAGGTAATATTTGAAGAGAAGGACCTTGCGCTAAAAGAAGTGAAGCGTCTTCCAGAAATATTAAATGTGGATGAGCTTGGGCTTCCCAAAGAAATGGTGGATGAACTTAACACTATGCTAGATCTCTATAATCTCTATGTCGCAGGCTTCAATATATGCGCGAAAGCCATATTCTTGGCTAGAAAAGCCCTAAACACTAAGAACAAAAAAGACATGGAAGAAGCATGGGCAGCCTTGAAGTCTCTTTCAGAATATAAAAATGAGCTCTCGAATAAGCTGAAAGAAACATCATACACCCACCTAGTCTACGTAATGCTAAGCACAGACATCCTAAGCAGTCTTGAAGCTGATATAAGATCCTCTTTAGAGGCAGTAGCTCCCTAATCTTCATTGTCTAGACATTTTAAAGTTTTTTCCCTCCAAATTTTAGTAATATTATTTAGGTTAAGAACTGTTTGATCTCTCATCATTTTTCTACTCTAATGATGTCTTCGCATATGCAATGAGGCAGATAAAAACTCTAATGTATTTAATGAGTGACAAGTTCGTACAGCCTCAGCAAACATACTTCCTTGGTTTAAGAATGGCGGACAGGTGTTATCCTACTCTACCTACTCTACGAATTTAATAGCTCATGGACGCTTGAGTTTTAAGCCATCATTTTCTCGTGGATATGGACAAACAAGCATACCTTACAGCCAGTAGTGCATGCTAGAGGGAAAAAGTAATAGTAAAAGCATTCCCCGAACGACGCGGTAATCAACCGAAAAATAAAAATCTCGTGCCTATAAACTTGCGATAACCATATATTACTGAGGGGACCTGTGCAGAATGACTTGCACAATCACCTCATTCTCACCTGCTGAATAGGGATTATGTTCCTATAATGCTGTTACATCGATAAGATTAGGGAAATAGTGTATAGAAGCCTAGTATGGTAGTGATCTGTGTTAAGATTACAGAGTCTAAATATGGTTTGATTTCTTCGGACTTTAAGCATATGGATCATGGCTTTCTTGAGATGCATAGGTAGTGTTCCATTTCATCTTCAACGTAAATTTCAGTGAACCCGGCCCTGTTTAGTAATAGTCTCATTTCGTCTTCTTCAGGCATAGTATCATCAGCGACTATTGATGAAGCCTTTTTGTGGTGGGCTGCGATCTCTTGTCTGCTTAATGCGTGTGCTATAATAAGGATGCCGCCGGGCTTCAGGGTTCGGTTCATGTTCCTCAGAGCTTTTTCCCTCTTCTCTAGATGTGGAAATAGCCCGAAGCATATGACGGCATCGAAGCTTTCTGGCGGCAGATCTTCCTCCTCTACGTCATGAAGTTTGATTTTGACGTTCTCTATATGCGAGTATTTCTTTTTGCATATTTGGATCATTCCTTCTGCAAAGTCCGTTGCCGTAACTGAGCCTGACGGGCCCACAGCCTTGAGTATGTGAGGAATTAGTATACCTGTGCCTGTCCCCACGTCGAGAACATTATATCCTGTTTTTAAACCGAATCTAGGCACTAGCTTTTCCAGGCGGGCAGCCAATTCTGCGGTGTTATGCTGCTCATCCCATTTTTCAGATGCCTCGTTGAAGTAGGCCTTTCTTTTTTTCGATGATGTACTTTTAGGCCGGTGACAACTATGGTTCTCCATTAATGGCCATGAGGCCTCAGTGTCTACTTCTCTCTGCATACAGTAAGACAGCCTCTACAATGGCAATTGTCACTGCCACTATAGTGGTGATCTGTAGGATTGATACCTGATTTTCAAGACTCTCCATCTCTGCTTTGAGATTTGCTGTAGCTCTCCATGTGATCGTCGCGTTGAAGAGTTGACCAGCATTAAACCGTAGCATCCGAGCCAGACTCTCAGTTCCTGGAATGGCTCCTGGAAAATTGGTTAGAATAACGTGTTCTGCACCTACCTGTGAAGCTATTCCTCTGCCAAATTCAACGTCGATCTGTAAGTTATCTATTATTAGGGCTACTCCCTCATTACGCGCTGTCTTGATTAGGTTATCTATGTCTGCCGCTGAGAGCGTTTCAGGCGGATTATATGTTGCAACCACTGTGAAGCCGACAGACTCCACGAAAGTCTTCAGCCAATTCATGCAGATAACCTTGACAGAGGACACGTGTAAAGCTTGAGCCTGGCTCTTAATCCAGTTATGTACACTGTCAACCTCTCCAAGCATCTCTGAAATCTTCGCATCAAAATTTACGCCTAGAATCCGGCTTAGATTTCCGCCAACCAATTGTATGTAATTCTTCGCCCCCTCAGGCGTATTGTATACGCCTGAAACGATGACCTGCGTTAAATTTTTGTTTCCAGCTGCTTCAAGAAGGCTCTGTAACCAGAACTCTCCAGGAATATTCTGTTTGAATAAAACCTTTGCTTTACTGACAGCGTAAACATCGCTGGGTTTCATATCAAAGTCTGCTGGGCATAGGCTAGGCTGAACCAATACTACGACATGGGCTAAGTCCCCTACAATCTCTTGAACTATACTGCCAACCACGTTTGTTGTGCATACAATTATCGGCTTTTCAGAATTGCCTTCGGCCTTCAAAAAGGTCATTCCTAAAAATGCAAAGGGTAGAATAAGTACAAGTCCGAGCATAATAGCTTTTTTATCAACCACTTCTTGTACCACCCTCCTTTCTCATTCTTTTTGGCGAAAAGAGAACGGCATAGGCGAAGATAATTGTTGAAACCAGCACAATACATGAGCCTACTGGCAGATCGAGGTAAAATGAGGCTGCAAGGCCACATATATTCGTCCCAATCCCCAGCAACGGCGAAGCAATAATAATCTTTCTAATGTCGTCGAGAAATTGGAGGGCTGTGGCGGCTGGGTTGAACAATAGTGCGTATACGAGGAGGCCGCCAACAAGTTTCAGGGAGACAGTTACAACTAATCCTGAAATAAATATTATGAGGTAGGTGAAGGGTTTGGTGGGAATTCCATCTGCCTCCGCCATTTTCCTGTCGAACATTATTGCGAAGAGCTCCTTCCAAGCTAAGATAATTATGGCTACTGTCGCTGCAGATAAGGCGGCAAGATAGACCAGGTCGCTGTTAGTCACCGATATGATGCTGCCCCAGAGGACGTTTGCAACCTGGCTGGAAAGCCCGATCTCCGGTATTAAGGTCAGGAATATGAATGCTAGGGCCATGTTGAGGGGAAAAATTATGCTAGTGATGGTGTCCGCATGCAAGCGAGCTTTATCCGAAACGGGGCCTATAAGAAGGGCGGTGCCCGAGGCGAACATTATCCCTGTCAAGAGCGGGTTGAGGCTGGTTGCGACGCCTAAGGCAGCTCCAGCAAAGGCGCCGTGGGACATAGCGTAACCTATTGCTGAAAGCCTCATTCTAACCACAAAGACCCCGACTAGACCTGTGAGGAACCCTGCTAAGATGCTGGAAAGCAAAGCTCGAATCATGATTGTAGACTCAAACAAGACCATTTACACGTCCCACGGCAAATGGATGGTTTCAAGAACCTCCTCTGGTTCTCCATCCCCCACTATTCGACCATCTACCATGACTATGGCTCTGCAGCAGATCTTCGAAATGTTGTGGACGTCATGTGAAACGATAATCGTAGTCAGATCTTTCTCTTCATGGATCTCACCTATCACCTGTGTGATCCTCACTCTCGATTCCGGATCGAGATTGCTGAATGGCTCATCAAGAAGAAGTATCTCGGGATCCTTAGCTATTGCCCTTGCAAGCATCACCTTCTGCTGCTGCCCACCGGAGAGCTTACCTATCGGCCGATCTGCAAGGTGATCAACTCCAAAGAGCCTCATAGCCTCACTTGCCTTTATATGATCCTCCTTACTTGGCCTTTGGAGAAAGCCTAACATGCCATAGCGACCCATCAGTACGACATCAAGAGCCCTGTACGGCTCTCCTGGGTCCTTCATAAAATCCTGGGGGACATATCCTATCCTTCTTCTTAAGTGACATCCATGGGTCTTCACGTCTAGGCCGAGAACGGAAACTTTGCCTTTGAATGCGGGAAGAAGACCGTTTATTGTCTCAATAAGCGTTGTTTTTCCAGCGGCATTTGGTCCGACGATATAAACAAGTTCCCCCCTTTCTAGAATCAGGTTTATGTCTTTGATGGCGGGCCTCCTCTCCCCCTCATATATTGTTGAAACATTCTCGAGTTTTACTGCAGTTTCCATTGGCGCTGACATCCTGAGAGGATATTTTAATTCTACTCATACAATAGATATTACCAATTTAATTGATAGTAATACTAAAAGGCTATTAATAAAAATTGCGCAAATAATTTCGGTGGGACCAATATGGGTAGCAAGGGTGTGAGAAGGTTCTCAGTTTCGGTTAGACCAGAGCTACTAGAAGAGTTCGACAAGACGATAAAAGGTATGGGTTATGAGCGGTCGAAGGCTATACAGTTGGCCATGCAGAACTTCTTGACGGAATATACATGGATGAGAGGAGATGAAGGAGATGGTGTAGGAGCTGTAATCATACTCTACAATCATGAAACAAGAGGTCTAGAAGAAAACTTGACACATATACAGCATGAGTATAGGGATGTAATCTGCTCATCAACTCATATACACTTAGATGAGGAAAACTGCCTCGAAATACTAGCGGTAAAAGGCAATATTAAATTGATGAAAAGAATGGCTGAGAGACTTATGGGGGAAAGGGGAGTTAAGCAGCTAAGATTGGCAACACTTAAAACCTAATCCCGAACAGGGCAACCAATCATAAAACCTTACGCGGAAAACTTTCTCTTTTGACAGATTATCCGAAACGAATCACTAGACACCTAAAAATTACACTTTTTAAGCAAGAATGTAATCCGATATTTTTATCTCTAACTTCAAGGGAAAATGGATGGTGACAATAAAAAGATAAGTTTTTCACTCAAGAAGGAAGAGTGACGTTATACCGTCTCTAATGTTACGCTTAGAATATCACCTTTCTTGATGGTTTCGCCGGCCTTAACCTTTTTTGAGAAGTCAGCTAACTTTGTTATCATCCAAATGCTCGTCTTCTCTCCTTTCTTCTTACTTATGTCAGCCACCGTCTCAATACTGCCCAGTTTTGCTATCGTGATCTTTAACTTCGTCTTATCTCGTTCAACGTCAGACTCTAACGTGAACTCTTTACTCCGCTCAGAGTACGAAATTAATTCAGTAAGACTTATCTCTGTGCCAGCCTTGACATCCTTCTCTGCTCTTAATTCAACCCTACCAACCAGCGGCATAAAGATCACCCGACTATTCTTCTTTTAGGATTAAAATATGGGCAAAATAAAAACGTTACTTTCGGATCAGTTTTTAATCCATTTTGCGGTTTCATCATAGCAAAACGAGTATGGAGACGCCGGCCCCTCCGCTCTACCTTTTGTGTGGAAGTGTTAAAGAAGATTCTATGCAGTTTTGAGGAACGATGGGATAATGCGGCTGGACACCATCAACTATAAATGGAGACCTCGGATTTGATAAATCTGTCATCATTATTTTTTGGTCGGCATGGTTTATAATACGGATTTGATAGAAAATATTATCCATCGCATAGAAAAGTTGGGTTGAAACATGAAGGTTGAGTTAGCCAATAGGGTTAGGAAGATTCCTCCCTATCTATTCGCTGAACTTGAGAAGATAATCAACGAGAAGAAACGTCAAGGCGTAGATCTGATCTCTCTAAGTATCGGTGATCCCGACATTCCGCCTCCGCCCTTCGTGCTTGAATCACTGAGAGAAGAGAGCTCAAACCCTAAAAACCATAACTACTCATTCAGCCAAGGGGAACCGGAATTCAGACAGGCCGTTGCACGCTGGTATAAAGAAAGGTTTGGAGTAGATCTGGACCCTGCCAATGAGGTTATTGCATTAATAGGGTCTAAAGAAGGACTTGCAAACCTTGCAAGAGCCTTCGTGAACCCTGGAGATCGAGTTTTGGTGCCGAATCCATCCTATCCCGTTTATGCAAACGGCGCTACAATTCTATGCGATGGCATTCCCATACAGATGCCGCTCCTGGAAGAGAATGGATTCAAGCCGGACTTCGACGCTTTAGATGTTGATAACGCAAAGATGATGTACCTTAATTATCCGAATAATCCGACAGCAGCGGTTATGAGAGAAGATGATCTCAGAAGAGCCGTTGAGTTTGCAAAAGAAAACAATATCATCCTATGCTATGACAACGCGTACTCAGAGATTACATTTGACGGGTTTAAGGCTCCTAGTATACTTCAAATCGACGACGCTAAGGATGTTGCTGTTGAAATGCACTCCTGCTCGAAGACATTTTGTATGACCGGGGATCGAATAGGTTTCGCAGTGGGATGCAAGGATATAATCGACGGGCTGGTGAAGGTAAAGTCGCAAATAGATTCTGGACCCCCAGTCTACATCCAGAAGGTAGCCTCCAAGGCTCTGGCAGAATACAAAAATGGAGAACCCCCCGAGTATGTAAGAAAGACCGCTGAGATCTATGCTGAGCGTAGAGATACTCTTGTAAAAAATCTTAGGAGGCTTGGGCTGAGATGCGAAAAGCCGCTTGCAACCTTCTATGTATGGGCGAAATGTGGGACAAGTTCTATAGAGTTCGCATCTAAGCTCCTTGAGGTGGGCGTTGTTGTAACGCCTGGACGCGGGTTCGGAGAATATGGCGAAGGATATATACGATTTTCAGTAACCCAGCCGAAGGAGCGGATAGAAGAGGCATGCGAAAGAATGGCTAAGATACTATGAGTGTGTGCTGATGGAGGAGTGGGGCCGCCGGAAGAAAAACATATATCGCCTCTGCTTTATCTTCTTTGGGAAGGAACGGCTTTGCCATATGATCTAATAATTGTAGGAGCAGGACCGGCCGGAATATTTACAGCCCTCGAAGTTGCAAAAAACACTGATCTTAGCATACTAATTCTGGACAAGGGCGCAGACATAGATAAGCGTAAATGCCCAGCGAGCAGGGGGCTTGGATGCCTACATTGCGATCCCTGCCTGCTTCTCTCAGGATGGGGAGGAGCCGGAGCCTTCAGCGACGGTAAACTCACCCTCTCTACATCGGTGGGCGGATGGCTAAACGAGTATATAGGACAAGAAGAGCTCTCTTCGCTACTCAACTATGTCGATAAGACATACACGAAGTATGGTGATTCCCCGATAGTTTATGGCGAAGACTTGGATGAAGTGGAGAGAATAGAAAGGAAGGCGGCGCTGGCGGGTCTCAAGCTCATAAGACAGAAGATTAGGCACCTGGGAACCGAAAAGTGCGGGGAGATCCTTCAGAGAATACGCCAAGACCTGGACAACCGAGTCGAAGTGAGGATGAGAACAGAGGTTAAGAGCTTACTAGTCGAAGATAAAAAGGCAAAGGGCGTCGAGACAGCGGATGGAGAAAAGATCTATGGAAGATACGTGGTGGTAGCTCCAGGGAGAAGCGGAGCGGAGTGGCTTAAATGTGAGGCTCAGTCTCTTGGCCTGAAGACATTGAACAATCCTGTCGATGTGGGGGTACGAGTAGAGGTTTTGGCATCCGTCATGGAGGAGCTAACTAATGTCCTCTACGAGCCCAAATTCATCTACTACTCGAGAGCATTCGACGATCAGGTGAGAACATTCTGCGTCAACCCCTACGGAGAAGTTATAACCGAGTCCTATGGCGGGGTAATCAGCGTTAACGGACAGAGCTATGCGGAGAGAAAGACGGAAAACACAAACTTCGCGATACTCGTCAGCACGGCATTCACCTACCCATTCAGGGAGCCAATTGCGTACGGAGAGTACATTGCCAGGCTTGCTAACCTGCTCAGCGGCTGTGTAATAATCCAGAGACTTGGAGATTTAGAAGCCGGTAGAAGATCGACGGAGGATAGAATCGGGCGGAGCGTCGTTAAACCAACATTAAAGACCGCTACACCTGGAGACCTGAGCTTCGTTCTTCCATACCGTTACCTGGCAGACATAAAAGAGATGCTCCAGGCATTAGACAATGTTGCGCCAGGCATCTACAGCAAACACACGCTCTTATACGGCGTGGAAGTCAAATTCTACTCCTCTAGACTCGAGCTTAGCGGAAGCTTAGAGACACGCATCCGAAACCTATTCACGATAGGAGATGGCGCTGGTGTAACTAGAAGCCTGATCCAGGCAAGCGCAAGCGGGGTGATCGTTGCGAGGGAAATAATGAGAAGGGAAGGAAAATTCAACGCATAATGAAGGGTGAATAGAGATAACATTCCTAGTGGGGATTGTGGGTAAACCAAACGTCGGAAAATCAACCTTCTTCAGCGCAGCAACACTAGCTACTGTTGAGATTGCCAACTACCCATTCACAACAATAAAACCGAATAGGGGTATAGGCTATCTAAGGACGCAATGCGTGTGCAAAGAGTTAAATGTGGTTGACAATCCCGTTAACTCAATCTGCCTTGAAGGAATAAGGCTCATACCAGTCGAACTAATAGACTGCGCAGGCCTCGTGCCAGGTGCATGGCAGGGCAGAGGCTTAGGAAACCAGTTCCTAGACGAGATCAGAAAGGCCGATGCATTAATCCACATAGTAGATGCTGCCGGCTCAACAGACTTAGAAGGCAAAATGGTCAGTCCAGGAGCACATGACCCTATCGAGGACGTGAAATTCCTGGAAAAAGAGCTGACAATGTGGCTTGCACAGATTTTGAATAAAGACTGGCCTAAGATTTCAAGAACGGTGGAATCAGGATCAGTTGATCTATTCTCCATACTTGAAGAGAGGCTAAGCGGACTCTCAATTAGAAGAAAGCACATCATCGAAGCGGTTAAAGAGACGGATCTAAACCCGGATAAGCCAGCCAAATGGTCTGAGGAGGAGTTTCTAAAATTCGTTAATTCGTTACGCAGGATTTCAAAGCCTATGCTCATAGCTGCAAACAAGATCGACATGCCGTCAGCCGAAGAAAATATTATAAGACTGAAGGATCTGGGGTATATGGTTATACCGTGCAGTGCCGAGGCGGAACTTGTCCTTCGGAGAGCGGCTGAGAAGGGATTAGTAAAATATAGGCCTGGCGACATGGACTTCGAGGTTTTAAAGCCGGAAAGCCTGACAGATAAGCAAAAGAAAGCACTGAGCATCATTAAAGAAAAAGTTTTAAGACAATACTCGACAACTGGGGTGCAAGAAGCGATAAATGCGGCCTTCTTTAAGCTCCTGAACATGATAGTCGTATACACCGTGGAGGATCCGGAGAAATTGACCGACCATAACGGCAGAGTTCTACCCGATGCTAGGCTTGTCCCATATGGAACAAAAGCTAGGGAGCTAGCGTACCTAATACATACTGAGCTGGGTGAGAGTTTCATTCACGCTATCGATGCAAGAACAAAAATAAGAAGGGGAGAAGATTATATTCTAAGAGACAGGGACATAATATCCATAATAAGCGCGAAGAAGCGCGGATGAGCAGGCACCCATCAACCCCCTATATTTCCCCCAGATTAAATCGTAGCTATGCGAGAAGGATGCGAAAGTTTTTTTAATTAATTACGAAATCCATTAAGGAAATGGAAAAAGTTTCAGGTGGCGAATAGATTGGAAGGGGGCTCAGAAAAAATCGAACACCCAAGAAGTGGGCTTACACCTAAGGTTCTAGTGATAGGCATAATACTATCGATCTTTGCAGCGTTTTTCAACCAGTCCGAGTATGTAGACTTCTACGAGACCGTTGGGGCGTTGACCCATCTTGATAGCGCCTTCATGCTTTTCCCGGGAGCGCTACATACGACGGTACTTGGCGGAATCTTTCTAAGCCTAATCACTATTGGTCTTATCCTGCTTATCGACAGGCGGGGGAGATTCTCTAAGCAAGAGCTAGCAATGATATTCATAATAGGTGTGCTAATCACCTCCATTAACCTTTCAAAAGATGGGTTCATGTCAGGCGAGGATATCCATGAATATATGGCGCCGATATGCTGGTATTTCGAAAGCGAGGCGCGCCAAAAGGAATTTTTAGCTCTCTATGCTGGCACTGTCTGGTGTCCAGGACAATTCTCGAATGCAAGCTATGTGCGAAGCGTACTTAAGGGAAATTTGCTGCAGGGGACGATGATGCCCATAGATTGGGGAGCATGGATGCCTCTTATCGCATACAGAGTGTTATCGCTTACGGGAATGGCATACCTTGGTGTGGCTATAGCCCTCCTGGTTAGAAGATCATTCATCGAGATCGAGGTGCTTTCCTTCCCATGGGGTGAGATAAATCTCGTCGCTTTTGAAGAAACCTTAGCTTT
Source organism: Candidatus Bathyarchaeota archaeon (assembly GCA_025059045.1). Classification (NCBI taxonomy): domain Archaea; kingdom Thermoproteati; phylum Candidatus Bathyarchaeota; species Candidatus Bathyarchaeota archaeon. The sequence goes on from JANXEA010000002.1 coordinate 13,920, forward strand.
CATTAAGGGAGAAGATGCAGCCGGAAGGAAGATTCGAAGACCTCTCATCCTAAGCTTCCTAATCTTCTTCTTCCTCTTCTTCTCCATGTATGCGCCAAACAACATTCTCTGGCTAGCAGGCGTTAAAGGAGTATCATTCAAAACATGGATGCCATGGTGGACTTATCCGGAAAAGAACCCGACTGTTGGAGCGCTCCAATGGTGGACTTCAGACAACATCTTTGAGGTGGACCCCACATTGCTAGGACTATCTTTCCTTCCATGGGTGGCCCTGCTGATTCATCTGTGGCCAGTTAACCATGCAGCCTTCTTCATTATGCCTATTGAGGTTCTAATTGGATGCTTTGTAGGTGACATCTTCTTCGAGTGGATATATCCGATGATACTCTACTCCATAGGACGCCTTCCTACATGGAAAGCCACGGACGCTGTCTATGGGGTAGCTAGAAGCGTTGCTAGCGCTTGGTATGGTGCAGGAGTATATCTTGGATTAGGTCTATTCATACCATTCGTTATAATTCCACTTTGGAAAAACAGATCGGTCTTCAGTCCAATATTCAAGGCGGCGGCAGGAAGGAAAGTGAAGAAGGAAATAGATCCCAACGCGCCCACATCATACACTAGTGTATGGATACTTGTCTTGGCCTCCATAATAATGATACTTGCTGGCTTCACGATTGTCGGATGGCAGATTACATGGGGTCTACCCATAATACTCTTGTCCTTCGCAGTCGGGATAGGTCAGCTAAGACTAATAGCAGTTGGAGCCGCCTTCATCTTTGCAACGTACGGATTTGCAAACTTTGACCCCGGACAGTTCCCTGGATCTATGAATGCCTTCCAACGGCACATTACAGCAGCGATATTCGGGCTAGCGGATCCTTACAGGGTCATGGATCCGGCAATGTGCACCTTTAGCGCATTCTGGGGTGGAATGACGGGATATGGCGGAACATTCGGCTTCAGAATATGGTGGCTGATAATGGGAGCCGCCTCGGTGCTCGCAGCCTTCTATATTGCGAATAGAGTGAAACTTGAGGGCAAAGATGTTCTTAAGGCCGCGCTGATATTTATACCGGTCTCATTGATACTCTTCGATGTCTGGCACATAGCCTCAATATACCTCAACGATGTTCTTTCAGGGCGCTTCTTCAGCATAAGCCTAATCCAGAAAATGGTGAGAAGGGCTCTCGTAAGGTCTGTTGGCTCTATAGGAATCACGTTGCCAAGCGGAGAAGCAGTCATGGAGATATACACGGTCAGAACAGCATTCGTGGTCTTAGGAATAGCAATAACCACAACCCTATATATTCTCAGAGATAAATTCGAATGGTTCAGGATCTCGCCTGAAGGCTTCTGGTTCGGTGTCGTTATGGGACCGACATGGACTCTATCATTGGCGATGCTGATAATCAAGTATCTGAGTACCAGAGTTGGAGGTGCGACATTCTATGAAAAGATCGCTAAACCGATAGCCATAGGCATAATAATAGCCTTCGGTGCTAACATCTTCATACAGCACTGGTTCCAGCTGGCATACAAGTGGCAGACGGCTTTCGGAATAAATTACGCCCCTTGATAAGCCCTTAGACAACTACCCCCATATTTTTTTAAACTGCAAAAACCTTAAAAAAAATTTATAATCATAATCCAAAAAGAGTCAAAGGATGCCGCATATGTACGAAGAGAACGAGTACAGGTCAGGACTGACAAAGTATTCTGTCCTAGCAATTCTGTATGCAATTGTAGTTTTCATACCTTCAGGTATGTACCTAGACCTAATGCTGGGTACTGGAGGAGCGGCGAGTAGTCTATTCACACTCATCCTATTTGTCGAGCTTGGAAGGCTTTCAAAAATCGACATCTCAAAGCAGGAAGCCGCAATAATACTCATGTTTGCTGGAGGGATAGGGTTTAATGCGATGAACCTAGTTTACAGATCATGGTTTGTTAAGAGCGACTTTGCAAAAGCATTCGGTTTCGAGAAAGAGATACCGTGGTGGTATGCGCCTACATCGGACAGTCTTGCGTATGAATCGCGAAACATCTTTCATAGGGACATGATTGCGCCTTTACTGATTTTAATATCGTTGACCTTAATCGGTCTTTTAGTGAGCTGGGGATGGAGTATGCTTGGAAAGGAAATATTCATTGAGAATGAGAACCTTCCCTTCCCATTAGCCAAAATGAACGCTGATCTTATCCTCGTAATGACCAGCGAAAGAAGAGAATATCGAGTCAAAATCCTGAGTCTATGCGCCCTGATTGGTCTCTCATATGGGATGATGGTTTATGTATGGCCTTTCTTTGTGCAGGTTACCACCGGGATCCCATATGAGAGAGCCTCCCCGCTTCCTTTACCCTGGATCGACCTAACACGATATACAGAGATTATGCTGCCAGGGGCAGTAATCGGTATCTCCACAGACATTAGTTCATATCTGCTTGGTTTCATAGTTCCATTCGGGCATATAGTGCAGATATTTATAGCATCAGTTGCAATATTTATTATTGGAAATTACTTATCTATCAGACTCTCTCCCCCTTTTGGAATAAGGGACTGGTGGTTTCCAGGTTTCTCCGCTCAGACACTGGCTCAGCGCTCAATCCTCTACATGTGGGCTAGTCTCCAAATTGGTTTCTCACTTGCAGCTGGTCTACTTCCCCTAATTTCACAGCCAAAAATGCTTAGGAGGACATTCAGTCAACTCTTCACGCTTCGGGCTAGGAGCCAAGACAGGCGAACAGAGCCTATTCCAGGCGGCCTGCTCCTAGGAGCACTCATTCCAATAACGATAGGCTTCATAGTCCAGTTATGCTGTCTCCTTTATTTTGTTCCAGAATGGGTTGGGCAGAACCCATGGGTTCTAGCAGCGTTCCCATCACTTCTATTCCTAAACATGCTCACACGTTCTCGTGCCCAGGGTGAAACTGGACTTTCACCCAGTCTAGGTCAAATAGAAAACTTTATATATTATGCGACTAATGCTCCCGTGAAGGTTTGGTTCTCGCCGAATCCCGGCTTCTCATATTCTGAGGGGCTCAGTGGAACACCATTCAGCACATGGAGTGGAAATGTCCATGCGATAAAGATAGCTGAGTTAACCAAGACGAAATCATCCTCTCTTCTGAAGACAACACTTATATTCGCGCCGGTAGCCATAATCCTCTCATTGCTCTTCACCCAAGCCTTCCTTAGCATAGCTCCCATACCCTCAGGAAGATATCCTGGAACAGTCATATACTGGCCGATATCGGCTACCTATACCTCCATTTGGGTTGGGGGAAGAGCAGCAGGCCTCTTCAACATTAGCCATGTCGGATTGGCGGTGTTGATAGTTGTGGTTCTTCACTTAACGTCAGTTTTTCTCAGAATTCCAATATCGGTGATCGCTCTTGCAGTAGGGGTAGGCACATTGCCTCCGAATGCGATAGCCTACCTAATTAGCGGACTGGCTTCTCTTCTAATACGGCGGATACTCGGCGAAAAGTTCTGGCAAGAGTATAGAAACATCATAGCCGCTGGTGTTACTCTCGGCTTAAGCATAGCGGTCTCCATAGCGGTCTCCCTTATGCTTGTGGACGCTTCAAAGCTCTCTCTTCCATGGTGAAATTGGATGAATATAAGTGGAGGAATAATGTCATCTAAAAGGCAAGTATGCAAATGGATCAAGATTTTATTAATGGCGAGTATAATGCTCATCAGCTTTTTCAACCTAACCCAGATTTACCGCGCAGATCAAATTTTAACAGTCACCTCAACCCCCTCAGAAATGGACTATCTTAAACTCGCAAGTATGGTAGACATGGAACTTGTCAAGCATCATCTTTACATGTTGTCAAAAGGGATCTATGAAATATCTGGTGTGCACAGTCGCGCCACGGGGACTCTGGGAAACGAGCTTGCCGCAAGATACATTTATGAAGAATTTAATAGACTAATGGAGAATGTTTCCATTCAGAGTTTCAGAGTTCCAGTACCGAAGAGTTACGGCGCCAATATTACGTTTCCTGACGGCAGCGTCATAAAATTATATCCAGTGCTACCTAACCTAGTTTGCCCCTCAACCACGCCGCCTGAGGGGATAAGTGGCACACTTCAATACGCCCGTGAAGGGTACCTTAAAGACTTCGACGGAATGAGGATTGAAGGGTCAATAGTTATATTGGATTATGAATCTGGAAATCGATGGCTTAATGCCATGAAGCTGGGAGCCAAAGCCGTAATTTTCCTGCCGCCCAAAGATCCATTAAACAGTTTCTCCCCATACGGGCATCATCACACCCACCCGAAGTATCTTGAGAATTTCCCAGTCTACTTCCCCCGCTTCTATGTGAAGGAGGAAGACTTGAAGAGTCTTTTCATCAATCTAGGCAAGAATGTTACAATAAAATCAACTGTTAGATGGGAGAATGCTGAATCTTGGAATATAATTGGCTTCATTCGAGGAGAGAACCCGAATGTCATCTTCGGGATCTCCTCATATTATGACTCATACTCGTTTGCTCCTGATCTTGCGCCAGGAGCCCAGGACGCATGTGGAATTGCAGCACTACTTGCCCTTGCTAAACACTTCAACGAACATCGGCCTAAGGCGACGATAATATTCATCGCATTTGGAGGCCACTATCAGACAGTTGCAGGTGCACTTCAATGGGCAGAGAGTAGGGAGTATGCGGAAATAAGCCAAAAGATCTGGATGATACTTAACCTAGACCTTTCCACTGGGTCAGATGCCCTTCATGTTACAAATGTGGCTCACCTCTGGACCCACGCTCAGGCTGGCCACACAGAAGCCTATATCGGGATAGGCAGGCATCTTGAGAATATGCGAAAAGCAATATCGGAAGCATATGTTCGGGCAGGCTTAGAACCGCCTACAGTTTGGACTACATACATTCAAATGAGGACTGGGGGTCCTGGAGACCCGCCTACCAACTATCATGAACCCCATCCGAATAGGGCGTTCCTGACGGAATTAGACGCCTTCGACCCTTGGGGAAGCAGAGCGCCTGACTATTGCAACCCAGCCTTCTTCAATATCATTACGGCGAAGGATATTCGTCCATACATCTTCACACCATTCGATACATATGACAAGTTGAATTTCGAAAACCTCGAGAAACAACTGCGATATATATATGCGTTAATTCTAACTTTGTATTCGAATGAGGACGTGCAGTGGCTTATAGAGAACCCGCTAAGATCATGCGCTCCAAGCGGGCGTGTCCAAAGAAATGGAGCATTTGTAGGGCAAACAGCCTTCTGGGACCCCAAAACGACATGGTATAAACCAGTTCCTAACCTCCTTGTAGTCGCAAGAATGTACTACAGCGTAAATAAGGCTTCAGGTTGGGACGGATGGGGAGGAACAGGCCCAACATATTACAGGTTCTTCACATACTCAGACGAGAACGGCACCTTTAGGTTCCCATATACTGTCCGAGTATCAACAAAAGCCTGGGTCGGAACAGATGATGAAGTATACTTTGAAGCTTATGCCATAGATCCTGAAACAGGCCAGATAGTTGTGGGTCCAGATCTTGGACGGCGAAGCATGATTCCATATCCCTTCGCTAATACTGTTTGGGAGGGTAAATATGGAGATTGCTTCCTCGGATACCTCACTGTACAAAACGTTACTAGCACAATAATCGTGTCTGACAATTATGCTATTGGAGAATTTGTAAGTAGAAATCTCTATGATCGTTTTCCTCACCCATCAATCACGGTGAATACGTTCCTCTCGCATGTCCAACCTGAACACTACGCCGTCCTTTATGACCCTGCAGTCGGTCTCGCGGCGATTCTTCTCTCAACAAACGAGCCTATAGAGGTGATGATCGGGAGGGGAAGAGTGCCTTATGGTCTCATTGTTAACGCCAGCCGAGAAAATATGCTTGGGACGGGTATAACTTTTGGATATGGACAAACTATCCTAAAGTACCCATATTTAATTTACTGCGAGAATCTGAGATGGGTTATCGAAGAAAGATTTAGGTTGGTGGAGCAGTATAAGCCCGTGGATCCCTACATTTATGGTCGCTTCATAAGGGGTGTACAAAGCCTAGAGAAAGTGTATATCGCATTAAATAATCTATCATACTCGGAAGCCTACGCCTATATGATAGATGCGTGGAGCGACTTATATTGGGCATATGCCAATCAGAGAGGCGAAATTGAGAACATCGTTTCCATCGCGCCTTATGTCGCCTTCTTTTTGGTGCCCTTCGCCTATTTGACTGAAAGGCTCATACTAAAATCAAGTGGTAGTAAACGCATAGCATCGACAATATTAATACTAGTACTCATCTTCTGTATAATTTATACTGTAAACCCGACGTTCAAACTTTCAGGAAACCCGGTTCTAATGGTCATAGCTTTTAGTACAGTTATCCTGTCAATCCCGATTCTTTTCATAATACTTAGTAAGGTTGTAGCATTTTTGAATGAGATAAGAATTAAGGTTTTTGGTCGCCACGAGATCCAGGTAGGCCGAGTAGAACTTGCAATTGCAGCTATTCAGCTGGGAATAGAGAATATGCGAAAGAGGAAGGGGAGGACCGCGCTTGTTCTAGTGTCAATAGCGCTCACCATAAGTGCGCTAGTAGCCATGACATGGTTTATTCAAGACGTGCCAGTGATTCCGCAAAGGTTCGTTCCGCCTGAAACCGGCTATCAAACGATCCCATACAATGGTATACTTATCCATTACAATGAATGGGGGGGAGAAAGAGAAGGTCACTGGATAGGTGAGCTAGTGGAAAATTATGTGGAGATCAAGTACTCAAGCTTAGCAATGATAGCGAAGAGGGCGTGGTATTGGCCATGGTACTATGATGACGAAGCCGGAATAGACATCACACATGAAAATAACTCAATCAAAGTATATTGCCTCTACGGGTTATCTCCAGAGGATCATCATTTCACAAGTTTCCTACCAAACTTTAACGGAAGATGGTTCCTATCCACAGATAAATATGCGTGCATACTAATGAGTTCCCACGCCCAATCACTTAAGGCAACAATAAATTCTATAATAGAAATTCAGGGAATGCCCTACAAGGTTATAGGAATAATAAGAGATGAAGAGATCTCCTCTGCAGGAGAACTTGACGGGTACAGTGTTCTGCCAGTAGATATTCGAGCATCAAAAACTGTGGACGCGTGGGTAACATATTATGAGCCATCTGAGGTTATTTTCATCCCGTACTGGACCGTCATTAACATTTGGGGAGCGCGTACTGGATGTATAAGCCTAAAAATCTCGAACGCAAGTCTCGCGTGGACCGTCGTGCAAGAGCTCTATGAGAGATTCGGAAGCCTATCCTTCTGGGTTTGTATGGATGGAAAAGTCTACACGCCGACACGCATTTCGCAAACGCAAGTATTCGGGCTTGAATACATGTTTCCCGCCATCGGAATAAGCATGCTTTCAATATTGAATATGATGCTCGCATCAGTCATGGAACGGAAAAAAGAAATTTCCGTATATTCAGTGCTTGGTGCCTCGCCATTAAACACCGCGCTTATGTTCCTAACCGAGCATGCAGTCCATGCGGTGATAGGCGGCGTTTGTGGTTTCATCGGAGGAAACGTGCTCTTATTGCTAATTGCGAGACAGCTAGGAATAAACTACACGTACTCAATAATCCAATTCAATGTCTCTGTGCTAGGAGCGATGCTGATGGTGATACTTGTGAGCGTATACCCGGCGACGATCATTGCAAAACTCGTCACACCGAGTTTAGAGCGAGCTTGGAAAATGCCAACAAAACCAGTCGGCGATAACTGGGATATCCCGATGCCATTCTTCACCTCAGGGGAGGAGGTTGGAGGGGTCCTGGAATTCATGAGAGAATTTTTCTCTGGACATTATGATTCGAACGCGCCGGTTTTCTGGGTTGAAAGCATAAAATACGTTGAAGGAGAGGCGGATGGGGTCCCATATATGGGGTATAGCATGCAAGTACACCTCTTCCCATATGAGACAGGTATCATTCAAGAAGCGAATGTAATCGCAAAGACCGAGGATGCAAGATGGAGGATCTTCCTCCTGACCAAGAGGTTAACGGGCATGCGTGATAGGTGGATTCAGCAGAATAGAGGGTTCGCCGACGCTGTTAGAAAACAGTTGTTACTTTGGAGATCACTTAAGCCGGAAGAGAAAATGGAATATATCAAAAAATCAGGGGGTGTGACGTTTAACAAAGGCCATTCTGTATCAGATTAAGAGTCAAGCCTGGCGAGACATTTATGTCTTCCCGAACCAGATCCTCCAGCTTTTTCTCTCCTCTCCTTTCTGAAACATAATTGTAGCCTTCAAGATCGGTCCCATAATATTAGTGCTCTCTACTCCGCTAAAGCGAACTGGACTGAACCCTTCGGGTACATAAATGAAGATATTGTGGCTTGTGTCCTCCGGACTAACTGAAATCCCGTCTAGGACCAGCCTGCCCCCCTCCCACCTTAAGTCTTCAAGTTCTATCCCTCCCTGCGTAATATGCCTATCCGTCGAGATTACTGTAGGAGACTCGCTGAAATCATGTATGGAAAGAATCTTGCAGTCATTAGGCTGAATCTCGAAAGCAATCTCGCCATGTTGCACTCCAATGAAGTTTCTGTTCCAAAAGTCGAAGACGAGAACTTTTCTGTCGGCTAAACCTATCTTTCCTAGGTCAAGACGAATGGTCTTTTTCTGAGTGCAGCTCCAGTTAAATAATCCAACGACATGCCATTCGCCAAATGGCTTCTTTACGATCAGATCATAGATTTGTGGTAAATCATTCTCAAAGAGGTCGACGGGTCTCGCTCGCCCCGGATAAACTGGAAGAATTTTCTTGTATAACTCCACTCTTTCATTGGTTGCGAACTTCTGCAAATATCCGCCTGCAAACATGTTTAGGCACATGATTCCAAGTAGCGAAATCCATGATCTCGTCCTCTCAAAGGAGTATGGCTTTGGGCGTGGATAGTTTGCGGGACAGAAAGGTGTCTCCGAAACATCGAAGAATTCCGGATGATTCCAGAAGCACCTTCCATGGAGATGATACATTGCCTTAAGACCTGAAAGGACACGGTCGGAAAGATGAGGTCTCCAGTCACGTGAGGTTCTAAATGCATCTGCAAATCCTATGACTGGGCCAAATGGAACACCGCATGCCTCTATGAAGACATTTTTTCCAACAGCTTCACGCACTTGGCGGTATCGATCCCTAAATATCTCCATGGCGGTTCGTTCCCATGATAGATTATGTGTAAAGTCGTAATGGAAATCCAGGATCACATAGTCAATGTCCCAGTCCGCAATCTTTCCATAAATCTCCTTAACTTTTTCTTTCTCGTTGTGTTCTCCTGCCTTAACGTAAAGGAATGCGCGTGTACTTAGGCAGAGTTTATATCCTCTTCGGTGAACTAGATCCGCGAACGCTTTGATTCCGCTTGGAAAGTATTTCTCAACTCTATACCCTCTGCTGTTCTCAACCCAAATTGGGAATGAATTCATCTCATACGGATTGAATAGGTTTGGTGAACCGTGAGAAGAAAAGTCCTGCCAGAAATATTTGAGGCCATACTTTCCCAGCCCTGTATGGTCTAGATAATCCATCCACTCGATGAAGAATGATTCTCGGCCCAGGAGCGTATAAGCATTGTTTTCTTTATCGAAGGAGTATGGCATGAATACTCCGGCAACTGGCGTCGGATGAATATTTATATAATTATATTTCATCAACATTTCAGCGTATTGGTCCATGACGCTGAAGATGTCGTCGCCCCACATGAGCAAAGTAGCCGACATTCTGAAGGATCTTTCAGGTCTTATCCTTAGCGGTCTCCTCTCTAATGCTGGTCCATTATATTCTTCCCATGACCCGGATCCCCATAATGGATCCAAGTAGCAGCCGCCGCTTATAATTAGGTTTAATCCCTGAATTGGTTTTCCAGAAGCCTCTTTTATGAGAACAGCGACTTCGACATTAGCAGTTTCTAGGACTCCTGCTACCAAACCGTTTCCCCCCTCCTTGCTTTTTGCCATATGTAGCGTCCACCAACATCTTGCCCAATTTTTCCCGACAACTCTGAGTCTCACATTTGAGAACTCAGGCGGCTCGCCTCCGGTTTTCCAGTATGGCATCCCAAAAAAGATCCTTCCAACATACTCTCTGAGACTTCCTTCTTCTTCCTCAGTTAATGCGAGTGCGTAAACTTCTCTCACATATAGGTCGTTATCCTTATCATTGAAGATTTCAGGCTGGAAAACAATGCAGCGCCCAATAGAATATACAACCCATCTAAGTTTCGGGAGATTGGCGCTTTCAGCAGTAACCTCTAACCCCTGGGCCTCACCTACTCCTGTCTTCAACGTCTTCCATGCTACGGATCGCTTATATGAACTGTCTGTAATCTTTATTAGGTTTCCATCTCCATCGATGAACCCCATAAAACCATTCTTGAAGAGTGTCTTGTTTCGAATGGTGCAGGTCAGTTTTCCAGTTTCAACATTGAATTCAAGTTTCACATCACTTCTAGTGGACATGGAGCTCACCACTATCAATAGTTCATTCGACAAATCTGCCTTAACGCTTCGCAGCCTAAATATAAATTTAATGTTTCAAAAAATATTCTCAATTCAATTCGCAAATTTCCATAATTTTATAGTCAGTCAAAGCGTTTTCTAAGCCAAATCTAATATGAGCCCGCTTATCGAGTGTCTAGGGGCAGTGTATGTGAGTGTGTCTCCACTGATTTCCTCATATGAGCTTCTCGGTTTAACCTTGTATGGAAACTCGAACCCATTATAATCTCTGACATCTGCTGAGCCTAAAATGTATATTTTCGCTGCTTTTATTGTTTTACCTTCAATTACTTTAATTCTTACCTCAAAATCTTCGTCCAAACTCTGATTTACAAGTGTTACCACTATCTTTTTTTTCTCTCTATCTAAAGAGGCTGATGCGTCCACCGCTCTTAACGGCTTAAGGGCTCCGGATGGTGATTTTTCCACCATCTTTTGCGTAGGGTGGCAAATAATGGGTGAATCTACATTGGCATTTAAGGCATAGTTGCCCATGTGCTCCTTATATATATCAAATAGATGGTATGTTGGGGTCAAAGTGATTTTATGCCCCTCGGTATGAATTAGGCTTTGGAGAACATTCACCGTCTGAGCTAGGTTCGCCATATCAATAATACTTGAATACCTGTTAAAAAGATTGAGAACTAATCCCGCAAGAATAGCGTCCCTAAGGGTGTTTTGTTGAAAAAGTCCAACCTTATGTGTCGCCTGAGGATACCAGGTTCCCCATTCATCTACCACGATACCAATTCTCTTTTCTCCGACAAGATTGATTGCCCTCGATGTCTGTTGAATAAAGAATTCCATATTCTGAACATCGAATAGTAGATTGTAGTACTCCTCATCTGTGAATTCTACATCCCCTCCGAAAGGGTTTCGGCGGCCACTAAAATAATAGTGGATGGCGACGCCGTCTACAAGGTTCAATCGATCTCTCAAGCATTCCAAAAAAGTAGTCATCCACTGAATGTTTAGGCGGCCGCATGCAATAAGATTGATGGATGGATCCGCCACCTTTAGAAAATTGGCGAATCTCTTATACTCCCAAGCATAGTATGTGGGGTCGAATGATCCGCCACATGCCCAACTCTCATTTCCTACTGCCCAATATTTCACATTATAAGGTTCTGGATGACCATTTCTAGCCCTTAACTCAGTATAGAATGTTCGACCTGTAAAGTTGCAGTATTCAACCCAGTTAAACGCTTCCTGTGGGCTTCCAGTCCCGACATTTAGGCAAATATAGGGTTCAGCGCCCACAGACCTGCAGAACATTATGAACTCATCTGTTCCAAACTCATTAGACTCCTCGCCTCCCCACCATAAATTGCGTCTTCTAGGTCTATTCTCACGTGGACCAATCCCATCCTCCCAATGATACATGTCTGCGAAGCATCCGCCAGGCCACCTGAAGACAGGTGCACGTATAGCCCTTAAGGCGTCAATAACATCTTTCCTTATACCATTAATGTTCGGTATGCTGGAATCCTCGCCAACCCATATGCCCGGGTATATGCATCTCCCGAGATGCTCGATGAAGTGACCATAAAGGTTCGGGTTTATGAGGCCCACGTAATCATCCAATCTAATAGAGACATCAACAATTTTTTGATTCATATTACCATCTCCAACTAGCCTATACAGTTTTGCTGAAGCAGAGCAGGATAAAAAAATATTTTTAAGAAGAGGACATTAGCGCACATAGGGATTCATCAGATTTGCTGATATTACTTTTTCTCAATCCCCTACGTCCGGCTCCCTTTCTGTGGCCTGCACTTCCATAAGCCACTCTTCGTTAAACCAGCAGTGTTTGATGCTTCTTCGCAAGTATGTATACACTATATGGATAATGCCATCGTCTGTTTGTAGAAGTTGAGGATAAGAGAATTGTCCAAAAGCATCTTCCAAAACTCTCTCATATGGCCATGTTTGCCCCTCATCAATGGAGAAAGCAACGTTAAGGGGAGTGCGCCCTATATGAGTGTCATTGAATGCTAGAACAAAATGACCATTTTTAAGCCTTATCAGGGAAATGCCGCTGTTAGGATTTGGGAATTGGGTCTCAACTGCTTCACTCCATGTCCTTCCACGGTCATTCGATATGGATTTCCAGATAAATCCCCCAATATTGAGGAGTTCCTTCTTCTCAGCGATCTTTCCTGTTGAGTCTTGGACTGTTCTCCGAACTGTTGCCTTCAAAAAGCCGTGCAATGGATGGCTTCGAGTCCTCATATACATTAATAGAGAACCATCAGAGAGTTGAACAATGTTTCCCTGAACGCATCCAGTAACACTTGTTACTGGGCCGTAGGTGTCCCAGACTTCTCCCATGTCCTCAGATATCATAACATAACAACAATTAGGCTTCGCTTTACTATCATATATTGGGAGGACTATGTCGCCGTTATCGAGGACTATAGGGTTATTTCTCACCCATAAGCCTCTCCTAGGACGGAAGATTTTATCTTCACTCCAAGTATTCCCGCCGTCAAAACTTTTTTTGTACATTATTATGCTTGAGGGTCCGCCTTGATCGTGGCTGACATACCAAAGCCACACAACACCATTTGGATCTACGAATAGCACTGGGTTTTGATCTGATTTTCCAGGGACGTCTGCCAAAACCTCAGGATCACTCCAAGAATCACCGGAAAACCTTGAGCAGTAAATAGCAACATCACTAGCTCCCTCCCTCGATCCGGCGAACCACGCTGCAAGCAAATCTCCGCCTGGCAGTTGAGCGATTGTAGGAGCGTGGCAATCAGGGAACCTTCCCTCCTCAAATATGAGCTCTGAACCAAATATTTGGGCCATACTCCCACCTAAAGAAGACAAAGATTGTTAATGCTATTTATTTTTAATTGCCAATTGCAAAAACAACGTATAGCAATTAAACGTGATGAGTAGTAAACAATTTATTATGGATGTTAAGGAGGTAAAGATAGTGTTGGCGGGGATCTTATATGCATGGGTCCCGGAAGCTCTATGGATGGAAAGAGGCCGCTACATACATCCTTGCAGTCATACTTTTGGTGAACGCTCAAATTATTTCATCCGCATGTGAGCAGACCCCACGATCGATAGGCCGCATCTACATAAAAGTTACAGACGCAAACACAGGGGAACCTATCTCAAACGCAACTTTAATAATACTTGACATTACCACAGGGCTTGAGGAGTCAAAGATAAGGTCAACAGGTCAAAGCGGAGAGTACGTTTATGAGGAAGCGGTCCCTGAAGGGAAATATTGGATATACGCCTATAAGGGGAACTTGACTAGCGGTTATATGGAATATGCGCCTGCCGGACCATTTTTAATACATTTCTCAATCTTTGACACCGTGAAGAATCTGACGGTCCGGCTTGTTCCATGCGGAACCATCAGGCTTAAAGGTCCAATATGGATGGCTGGCATATCTGAGCTACTAGAGAATTTTGCGGTGACGATTATTGACCCAGCCTGTGGAAAGCCTCCTATGTTAAATGGAGACTATATCAGCCAGTACAATTCTACAACAAGATTTTATCTTGCGGAGAAAGACTTGCTAAATAAGAGTCTCGTCTTCGTTCCTGCAGACGTTAACCTAGATCTGTTGGTGGAGGCCACATTCTATAGAAGAGAGGTGGGATTTAGATCCTTCTCGTTCAGGATTGAGAATGTCTCAGTCCGCAAGTCAGAGGAAGCCGCCTATGAACTCTCATATTACAGTTTACGTGAGAGCATTAAAGATGTGAATAGTGTTGTCCAATCGGTCATGGAGGAGTTATCTTTTCTCCAGAGTATCGGTTTCTACTTTGTGCAAGAACGGTCAAATCTAGTGGAGCAGATCAGCACGATAAATGATGCGAGGAGAGAATTGGATAGGCGGGACTATTATGAATGTTGGAAGGCCCTTAGCAAAGCTTACAGTGAAAGTCTAAGTGTTAGAGAAACCCTGCGTTATTATGTTGGGGTGAGTACTCAGAGTGCGGTTTACCTTCCTACATTCCTAGCCGTTTATAGCGTAATACTTGCTTTCTTCCTCTTTGAGGATGACCGGAAAAAAGTTGCTGCCAGCCTCATATTTTATATAGTATTTCTCGTGGCCCTATTCCAAATTTATCCTGGTACAAGAACCATAATTAACCCAGAGACTGGAAACATTCGTTTATTTTTGTCAGCCTCTATTCTATCCATAGTCTGTGTAATGGTGCTAGTATTTTTCCTGCAGCGCCGACCGAGGCTTGGAATTGAAGGTTTAACGACGTTCAGGGATGTACTGGCCACGTTCTTCTCAATGGGGAAACGCCAGATAAGAGTAAGAAGATCTAGAGGGATCCTCACATTATCATCTGTGATCCTTCTGATCCTAGCATTCACCTCACTAACTTCTATGGGATATATTTATGGGCTAACATACGAGAAGATACCATACACATCGAACGTTGAGGGGATATTGATAAGGTCGACAGGAAATGAAACATTCATTTATGGACAGAATGTTTATAGGCTTTTTATTCCATTCGGATCCAGCCTTGTGTACGCTCTTTCTCAAGATCCCGCAGTCGAGCATGTCGCTCCAAAGATAGAATCATATCCCAGCACAGAACCTATTGGAAGGCTCTTCTCAAATAGATCATCATTATCGATTTACGGTTTGATCGGCATAGTGCCAAGTGATGAGGCGCAATTTACAAGACTGAACAATGCGATCGTGAATGGCGAATACCTAAAAGACGGAGACCTTGAAGGATTACTCATAAGCAGCGAAGCGGCTTCAGAATTAGGAGTAAACAGTGGTGATAAGGTTATATTCTCGATTGGAGGAATTGTCTCAAACTTTACAGTCCGAGGGATTTTCGGCAGCACATCCTACCAGCAGTTAAGGGATATAGATGGGCAGCCGTTTGGACCTAAGAAGGCTGCATTTTCCAACGGCACCATCTCATACTCATTATGTGAGCCGAAAGAAGTCATAATATTAAACTTTGAAGCGGCGCTGGAACTTCAGGCAAAGATAAACGTTCAGAATAAAAGGGCTCCTGAAGAACCAGGCCCCCTCAATCAGCTCTCCAGAATATCAATAAAGCCTAAGCCAGCTGCGGACATAAAAGGTATGGTCGAGACCATTGTGAAAAGCTTCGGCAAAGACGCTTATGTCTCTAAAGATGGTGCAGTATACCATTATTACATTGGGTTTGCTTATGAGGCAAAGGGAGCTCTTGAAATCCTTGTTCCACTGGTGATGGCCCTCATAAACGTCGGCGCCGTCATGCTCAACGCAGTTTACGAGAGAAGCAAGGAGATGAAGATTCTGACGACAATGGGATCAAATCCCATGCAGCTCGCTTCATTATTCATTGCGGAGGCAATGACGCTTGGAATGGTTGGTGGTGGGCTCGGATACATTTTCGGCCTAGGATTCTACCGTATAATGCTCTTGACTGGAACTGGAATCGAAGTTAGAGAAAAAGTGGAATGGTATTGGAGCGCCATATGTCTATGTCTGGCAGTCTTGGCTTGTGTTCTCTCTACACTAAGACCAGCTCTACTCGCGATAAAGATGTACACACCATCAATGGTTCGGAAGGCGAAGATCTCTGAAGAGGAGAAGGAGACGAGAATGGAGGAGATTTTCAAAGTATATCAGGAGAGAAGCATGTCCATGCCAGTAAAAGTGAAGGAAGCGGAGATACTCATATTCACGACTTTCATAAAGTCAAGAATGGAGGAGATGAGATCAGGAATCTACGAGAGGATTGAAGACGTGGTGGATGAACCTGAAGTACAAACGCCCACTGGTAGGGTCGTACGCAAAGTAAAGTTCAGATACAATTGCCCACAGGAAAACCTAAAGATAAATAATGAATTAGTATGCAGCAAAGACAAAGGAGAAGACAAGTATAGGGTCCATCTAGTACTTAATACTGACCGAATAGAGATATCGGAAAAGTGGATCTACAGAATCACTGATCTAATCCGCGACATTCTAATGGAATGGGTTCAAAACAAGGACAAAATATTAGGCAGATAAGATCATCCGGAACCTGCCTATATAAAATTTTTGTTTTTCTAAACACGTCTAGCTCCGCCTATCCTACTTTGAACAGGAAAGACGAAAAACTTAATAACACACAACCTATAGTTCAAGATGAATTAAATTAAGCGGAGAGTAAGATAATGAGATACCATGCCTTAATTCTAGCATTATTCATCTTATTAGCATCATCAATTTCGCATGTAGGAGCTACAGCTGTAAAAGAGAGGGTAATGGGTCAAAGTACGGAGAGAGCTACTCTAGATTGGAGTTACCGGGGATATTCCGTTGCAAGCTTACTGGCTGAGCGGGAAGGTTTCGCCAAGGATGTCACTGGCGGGTTAAACGGTAGAGTATACCGTGTGACTTCGCTCTCCCCAGCGAGTGGTCCTGGAACGTTAAGAGAGGCAGTTTCATTGCCTGAGCCATTATGGATTGTGTTCGATGTGAATGGAACCATAGACCTTGGAAACGAGGAACCTTTGTACATTAGATCAAATAAGACGATTGATGGAAGAGGCGCAGAAATCGTGATTGCAAGGAAGGGGGTTAGAATAGATTTTCAACAGAACATCATAATAACTAACATACGCTTCGAGAATGTCGGCGGCGATATTATAGAGATCAGAGGAGAATCCACACTGATCTGGATCCATCACTGCGACTTCATGAATGGGAACGATGGAGCAATAGACATAGTGAAGACCGCTGGACCAAGTGTAGATGTAACGGTCTCATGGTGTAGATTCTGGTGTCACAAGAAAACTATGCTCATAGGTGGAGATGCATGGGAACAAGAGGTGAAGAATGTTCGCTTAACACTTCACCATAACTACTTCTTCATCACCGATCAGCGCAACCCAAGGATCAGATGGGGAAAAGTTGACGCGTATAACAATTATCTTTATGGCTGGCGCGATTATGGAATGGGCGCAAGCATGTACGGAGAGCTACTTGTTGAGGCAAATGTCTTCGAGGCATTAGAAAACAAGGAAGCGGTGGTGGCTCCTGTGGGCTCAGGAGGCGAGCTGGACTATCCTGGATATGTGAGGCTGAAGGATAATCTATTCCTTAATGGGGCGATAGCTAAAGTTGGCCCGGGATACTCCGGACTTGTCTTTAGACGCGAGGACTATTACACCGCCAAGATAGAACCTGCAACAGAAGGATTAAAACTTAAGATAATGGCGCAGGCGGGAACAAATATACCATTCCAGCCGAGAATAATGGTTAACCTCAAATCTGTGGATGATCCATACCCATCAAAACATTACCTAAACAGGACAGATATCTATGTCGGAAACACCACGGCAAGGTACTACTGCATCATCGAGCCCTATAGAACCCCCTCAGATAAGATTGTCAGATGTGATTGGGACTTCGGCGACGGAACAAAACTAACGGTAACAAATGTAGTCCTCTTCCATGATCCATCCGTCACCTACACTTACAAGCAACCAGGAACATACACAATAAAAGTTACACTAACGACTGCGGATGGAAGAACAATAACACTAAGTGAAGAGGATGTAATATTGCCTGCAGAGACGGGTGGTGCTGGTGGTACAGGTGGAACTGGTGGGGCAGGTGGAACTGGTGGTACGGGAGGAACTGGTGGTACAGGTGGAACAGGCGGGGTAGGTGGAATAACCGCGCCCAGCGATGCTCCATGGCCAATGGGACAGCGTGATCTTTCCCGCTCAGGTTATACGAGCGATCTAGGCCCGGCGACTAATGAGTTATTATGGGTGTTCGATACGGGCACGTATGGCGAGCCTATTAGAAGCGGCGTCTCAATTGCATATGGAATAGTGTACTTCGGCTCCGACAACGATTGCGTATACGCCGTAAATGCGACTACTGGACAGATGATATGGAGGTTTAACGTTACAGAGTTCACAGGCACCGGAAAAGCGGACGTGAGAAGCACACCAGCAATCTCCGATGGTAGAGTATACTTTGGCAGCAGAAACGGCGTCTTCTTCTGCCTAGACGCCTACACAGGCGCCGTCAAATGGTACTATATTCCAGTCGATGAGGACGGAAAGAATGTCTCTATCTTCCGCAGCTCTCCAGCGGTCGTAGAGGGCAGAGTTCTCTTCGGAACTAGGGAAAAATCCGGAAAGCTTTACTGCCTAAACGCGACGAATGGTCAAGTGATCTGGAGGTTCGCCGCGGAGAATGAGATAGACTCAAGCCCAACAGTAGTAAAGGATAGGGTGTACTTTGGCTCCGACGACGACTACGTCTACTGTGTAAACCTGTAT
The DNA here is from genome assembly GCA_025059045.1 of Candidatus Bathyarchaeota archaeon. Taxonomy (NCBI): domain Archaea; kingdom Thermoproteati; phylum Candidatus Bathyarchaeota; species Candidatus Bathyarchaeota archaeon. Next base: position 32,781 of record JANXEA010000002.1, read on the forward strand.
ACTGGCGAATTAATTTGGAAGACGAATGTAGGCAGCAATGTGATCAGGGCGCCAGTATACTACAATGGGCTATTATTCGCCGCGTCTCAGGGATTAGAAAGAATATTCGCCCTTAACGCAACCACAGGCGAAAACATTAGAAACTACACGATCATGGGGTATCCGAAAGGCGGCGTCGCGGTTGGAAGCGGCAAGCTGGTTATTACAGGGGTAACAAGCGGAACCGTCTACTGCTTCGACATTGAGACGGGTCAGCGGCTTTGGAGTTACGGAACGGTTGGACTTGAAGCCTACGCAGCCATACCTGTAATCGCACGGGACATAGTCTACTTAATCGCTCCAGACGCTGCAATTCATGCGGTAGACCTGAACACCGGCCAAATGATATGGAAATATGTTACAGATCCTGCCCAGTATTGGAGATGTGATGAGGCTTATGGTGCTATTGCGTATGGCTGCCTGTTCATCGGCGCCGGGGACGGCAAGCTATACTGCTTTGGAAGACCGCCAAACCTTCCGATGAAATTGACTGCAAAAGTAATATGGGCGAATGGCTCAGCGGTCATAGGTGCAAAAGCCACGATATCAAACGGGACGAACACGTTTACCCAGAACATAAGCGCATCAGGGGAAGCAACATTCAGTATCTTCAGGGGCAACTACACGGTGAAAGTAGAATATGGATCCATCCCACTCTATGTGGGCACAATCGATCTTCAGCGTGACACTACAATAACAGTAACGCAATATCCAGAATTATTACAGTATGCAATCCAACTTCAAAGCCAAATAGCTAGTCTCCAAAATCAGGTCAATAATCTTCAGAGCCAGGTCAATCAATTACAATCTGACAAGTCAAGTCTCCAATCACAAGCATCCAATAGCCTCTACATGGGTCTAGGAGGCGGTGCGGGAGCCGGCCTAATAATCGGCATAATCATCGCCTACATCTTGAAGAAAAGATGAAGAACCCTTTCTTTTTTATTAAGCGACTCACAAAAAAGGAATCTGGTTTGAGAAAAAGCTTAAAAGTTAAACCATATTAATTAATAAGGAACTCTTAGTTAGGAGGAGATGAAATTTGAGAGCGAAGCCGAAAACTGGCTTGAGAAAAACATCGACTCTAATGATGGCATTCGCCGTCTTTTCAATCATGCTCTCTGCCACACTTCCGATTGTCAGGGCATCAGCAAGCTCCAGTGGCACATATTACGCTTGGCCTATGGCAGGATATAATCTGCAACGAACCGGATATACGGATGAGGCGGGGCCGAAAACAAATAATACGTTATGGATATTTGACACGGGAAGCGTCGGTCAAGGAATAAGATGTGGTGTTGCTGTTGCATATGGGATCGTCCTCTTCGGATCAGATGACGATAACATCTACGCTGTTAACGCCTCGACCGGGACGCTGATCTGGAAATTTACAGCCACGGGGTCCACGCCAGATATGAGAAGCACTCCGGCTGTGGCTGATGGAAAAGCATACTTCGGCTCAAGAAATGGGACACTATTCTGCGTAGATGTCTTTACAGGCGCGCTGATCTGGAAGTTCGTGGTGCCGCCGACACCTGGGACAACATATATTCCCATCATGCGTAGCTCCCCGGCAGTGGCTGATGGAATGGTTGTAACGGGAGTGAAAGGTAGGGGATTCTACTGCTTAAATGCGACAACCGGGGCCGTCATATGGAACTTCACTACTGGAGATGAGGCAGACGTCAGTCCAGCCATAGCTGATGGAAAGGTATACTTTGGGTCAGATGATGATCAAGCTTATTGCCTAGACCTGAAAACCGGAGCTCTACTCTGGAATAGGACCTTAAATAGTAATGTGCTGCGCATAGTAACCTACTATCGAGGGCTGGTTTTCGCTTCTGTGCAGGCGGCTCCTGGAGTAGCTGACGGCATAGTTTATGCCCTTAACGCGACAACGGGTGAGGTTGTAAGAAATTACACGTTAATTAATGGTGGGAACTTGAGAGGCGGCGTCGCAGTTGCAGGCGACAAACTCGTTGTATCCGGGAGCCATAATGGCATAGTATACTGCTTTGACATCGAAACTGGGCGACTGATTTGGAACTACTCCCTGGGCGTAGTAGGGGCCTGGTATAATATACCGGCAATAGCCAAAGACACCGTCTATATCATAGGTAGGGACGCGATTATCCATGCGATAGACCTAGGCACTGGACAGGCTATCTGGAAGTATCAGACAGACGTGTTCCATGCGACCAGATGTGATGAGGCTTATGGTGCTATTGCGTATGGCTGCCTGTTCATCGGCGCCGGGGACGGCAAGCTATACTGCTTCGGAGCTCCCCGCAACGATATCTACTTAGAGATGCTTAGATACATATCTCAAATCTCGCAACTACAATCCAACATAAGCAGCCTATTGAGTGAGAGAAGTACCCTACAAAGCCAGATTAATACTCTACAGGGTCAAGTGTCTAGCCTCCGGAACAGCGTGAATCAGCTGCAAGGACAAGTTACAAATCTTCAGAACCAAGTTAGTCAGTTACAGTCAGAGAAGGCAAGCCTCCAGAGTCAGGTCGATAAATTGCAGACTGACAAGATCAATCTCCAGAATCAGGCGACAAATAATCTTTACATGGGTTTAGGCGGTGGAGCAGCGGTTGGCTTGGTAATCGGAGTAGCCATACCCTCATTTTTAAGAAGAAATAGATCCAGTTAAGCCTTCTTAGATCCCCAATTTTTTTCTATATACCATCAATTTATTTTCGGCTATGCTGTTGTTGGAGAAAAGAATAATGAGATCGCTCTGTATAAAAACGATGGCTGGTCTAGTATATATCTGCATTCTTTTTACGGTTTCCAATACACTAACATTGAATTCGATGGCATTGGTCTCCGACGCTACATTTTTTCACGTTTTCACAAACCCTGATTGTGAAGGCTGTATGAATGCGATTCAGCCGCTTTTAAATATTTTTCCTAGGGAAACGATAATATATGACATTAAGGACAGCAAAAATCTAGAGGTCCTAATAGGCATTCTTGAACAGACAGGTATGGAAAGCCCCATCCTTCCGCTTATACTAATTCTCAAAAATGATACTTTATTCGCTGTCGTAGAATTCCGAAGGGTCATATTCTCGCAGGATGACTGGATCGTCGTAACCGAGACTAAATACGACAGAGTGCCAGTATATTTCGGTAAAGATGGATATGGAGTGGTTAAGCCGGAAACATTCCTAGAAGATATAGTTTGTCAGCGAATAGCCAAGCTGCTTACTGATAAGAGCGTTGACGAATTAGCGACTGGACTTGATTTCCAAATGTTCATACCTGCAATTGTGGCAGCGGCGTTAGCAGATGCAATCAACCCATGCGAGTTCCACGTTCTAATAATATTTCTCACACTCGTAATCTTCAATATGGGAAAGAAAGCGGTCCTAAGAGCCGGGCTAACTTACTCAGCAGCCATCTTCACTATATACTTCGCTCTTGGTTCGGGAATGAATGTTTTGCTGAGATACTCTCATCCGCTTAAGCCTATTATGGCTATGATTGTTGGAGTTGCCTCGATAATATTAGGTTTGCGGGAGATGGTTGCAGTAACGCTGGGAAAAAATATTTCACGAGTACCGACGTCAATATCCGATAAGTTGTCCTCTCTTCTGCAAAAAAACTTTGCTACCTCCTTAGGTTCCTTCATTGTTGGAGCGGTTGCTGGAATACTACTTCTCCCTTGCACATCCGCCCCCTACTTCGTTGCTCTTTCTCTGATTTCACGAACAGAGACCATTATTCAAGGCGTAATTTTGCTCTTCATATACAACATCATTATCATAGTGCCCTTCCTGTTGATCACATTGATGACTTACACTTTTGACCTTAAGACCAGTCAGCTTAAAAGATGGTTCAAGAAGACTGAGAGATCCACGGGTATGACGCTTGGGCTAATTTATCTTGCGCTAGGTCTCTTATTGTTTTCCTTCATGTAGATTTGGTGACCAACTGGTCTGAGCATTTGGCGAGTTTTCTCATATACTATAGTCCTGTTCCTACGAAGCGGTCGATTGCCAATAAAAAAGGTTCATCGCAAGTCTTTTATTCGCATTAAATAAAATTAACACTCGACCCTAAATGAGCGAGGAAAGAATACATGCAAGGGTTTCCCCGATAGAGATCTTGGTGCTCATACTTCTGGCGTGGGTCTTCTTTTCTGTAGGCTACATTACAAGAACTTTCTCACCAGCTAAATACTGGGTTGTAGACGGGATGTTCGTGCCATACATCTATGTGCTGCTCATCCTTGGGTTGATCGGTAAGCGTGGAATAAGAGGCAGAGGTGTTAGTAAAGAATTCGCGGTCTCCTTAGTCTTTGTATTAGCCATATTGACCGGAAAGTTTTTCTTCTTCGCGGGGTCGCCGGATGCCAATTTCATAGACGTGATTGCTGGAACATACAGCAGCTGCATTGTAGCCCCCATCTTTCCATCAGGCGCTGCAGACTATGTTCGGCAACTACTGCCAGCGTGGCTGGCCCCACATTACGCAGAAGATGTCGCTAGCTACTATCGAGGAGGCGGCGGGCAGAACTGGTCTGTTCTGATAGGCCCAATAATCTCTTGGACGCTTCTGCTAATCTCCGTCGTGCTAGTAACATGGCCCATGCTATTCCTAATACTTGGTCCATATTGGCATGACACGGAGAGGATACAGTTTCCTATGGCGCTGCCAGCGGTGTACCTCACTAATAACACATTTCCAGTTTCGGAGCATGATAATGCTGAATGGCTGTCAATCTTCAATCTTGCCAGTGCAAGAAACAAGGCTTTCTGGGCGGCTTTCTTAATCGGGTTGGTCCTTAATGTACCGTTCATAATCTCACAGGTTGCGCCACAGGTTCCACTCGGAGCGGTGGTCGGCGGAGGATACGGAACATATCCAATCAACCTTGGCCCATACTTTAGCGGTATGCTTCCATCAGCTCATCTTTCGGGCCAGATCGTCGTATACCTAATTCTCCTATACGCTATCCTACCATTAGACATTTCAGCTTCAATAGCTATCGTGGGAATGTTCTTCAGTCTAATCTACAGACCTCTCGTTGTAAGTTCAGGAATAGTCAGAGGCACGGATCCCGGTCAAGTCTGGCCCATTCCACATCTGGAGTTTAGGGTGGGCTCTTACATTGGTCTTGGGCTAATAGCATTCTGGGCTACTAGAGACAGATGGATAAAGGCTTTCAAGTCACTTAGCAGGGACTTCCAAGTCGACGGCGTCTCAATGAGGGCGGGAATGCTACTAATGTTTGCAGGCGTAATTATGATGCTGGGGATACTGACAGCGGCGGGAGGAAATCTCTTCATGCAGATAATATGGTTCCTCCTCTTCACCCTTATAAACGTCGGATGCGCATACATATGGGCCAACTCGATATGGCTTGGTGGGGACTGCCATGGATACATGAGCTGGAGACTTGGACATTACATTGGCTCGAGCATCGGCGTATGGTCTGCTTCGGCGCCCCAAATGAACCAGGCTCTGGCGGTCTACAGTCTCTCATGCTCAAGCATGGGCCACTGCACCGGCGCATACCAGTCGAATAGCCCAATAGCCCCGCCCTTCATGGCAATAGCATACGGATATGCACGTGGCACTAACGCAAACATTAGGAAAGTCTTCCTCTACACAATAGTGCCCGTCATAGCGCTGGTTCCATTCGCATTGGTATTCAATACATATGTTAACAGCCACGCTGGAATAAGTAACCTTGGAGAATACAGCGGCAGCATTAGCTGGCTGGGAACGATTAGGGCTGTCCTCGACTGGGGCAACAGAAGCCTATCCTACGCGACAGGCGTAATGCCGTTCAGTCAATATTGGATAGCAACAATCATAGCGGCCGTGATAGTAATAGTGGTCGCAGCGCTCCGCTCATTCCTTCCATGGTTCTTCCTACATCCAGTTGGCTTTGCAATCGGCTTCGCTGGGTTAGGAGGCTGGAACTTCTGGCTCAACGCCGTTGTAGGCATAGCCTTAAGGATTTCGCTAAGCAAGATTCTAGGTCCAAAGAGAACGATGGAATATCTAGTCCCGATTTTAGCTGGTCTGGCAATAGGCTTAGGTGCATTATACCTGATCGTCGGCATCTATGTCCTCTGCACAAGTTCAATCCCGAATCTGTTGACGCTTTGGAAGTGATCAATCGCTTCCACCCATTATTTTTTTAATGCCTCAACCGTTTGAGGGTGTCCAATGAAGTTGAATAGCAAAATTCTTAAGATCCTGCAAATGATTATACCGAAGGAAGCCGCCTAGTTCCAACATACGGCTAGAGAGTGGATGAATGAAGCCGAAGACGGGGCTAAGTTGGCGGATCATTCTGGCGATGGTAACATCGATCTTCCTCTTCATTCCAGTCAACATCTACTCATACTTTATTACTGGTGTTGTTCAAGGGTCCGTGGCGGTCTTCTTCATAACGCTGGTATTCTCGGAGATTGTCAGGCTTACTGGCTCAAATCTTTCAAGACAGGAGGTTCTCATACTATACTACGCAGCAGCTTGGGGAGGCACCGCGATGCCAATATACTACAACATAATTTATAGAACATTTTTTGTTAACTCGCCGCTTATCAGCTCCTACTCCATCTCCGGGAGACCGCTTATCGAGTATATTCCCACATGGCTTGTTCCTCTTCCCGGATCATACTCTGCCCGCACATTCTTTCAACCAGCTTTCTTAACGCCGCTTATCGTATGGTTCGTTTGGAGCGTCCTAATGCTGGCCATTACAATCTTCCTCTCAATAATGGCCTCCCACATCTACGTTGAGAGACTGAATTATCCATTCCCATACGCTGTTGTAGATGCTTCGATAGCGACCTTTCTAGGCGAGAGACCGAGAGAATATGTGAAGTACTTTATTCCCGCGTTCACCGTCGGCGTCATTTTCGGTTCGATAGCCTATCTGCCCCTTTCATTCGGCGGCGTGCTCATACCAATACCATATCTTGACCTAACAGGCATTATAGAGGAGATGCTTCCTGGAGCCCTCTTAGGGCTAGTCACCGTCTTATCATCATATTTTGGGGGGCTAATTGTACCAGTTAACCAGACAATCCCAATGCTCATCTCCTCCATCTTAATATGGATTATCATGAATTCGCTCTTCATAACAACCTTTCCTGGGGCAGCTCCAGAATGGGTTAGAGAATACTCGAAGGGAATGGGGCTTATTGCCGTCCAGAACCGATCATATCTTCGGATATGGTTTGCACCGCAGATAGGCTTCACAATCGCCGCCTCAGCCTTCCTCATTCTCTTCGAGGCTAGGAAGCCGATAGTTGAAGCCCTAAAGGAGATGTTCCATGCAGGGGGCTCCGAGCAGCCTGGAGTAATGGTTGGGCTACCATCGCTTAGAGTGTCATTTCTTTTATGGTTGTTATTTGGCTGCTTATCTGTAGTCTATTTCCACATTCTTGTACCCGAAGTCAGTCTCCTAATACCCATCCTCTACGTGTTCCTTTTCGGTTTCTTCATAGCAATGGTTGTAACCGCGTTTAGAGGTGAGACGGGTTTTTCTGTTCCTGGGCTTCCAGGATGGACTTGGCACACACTAATATACTTCTCACCATATCAAGGATACGCCGGCTTCATATTAGAGCCTCCGGCAATAGACTCTGGCGGGCCAGCGTACTTTTCCCAGCAGGTTAAGGCATCGTCAAACGTGGGTGCAAGGCCCAGAGACCTTCTCATAGTATGGGTGCTTGGATACTTCCTTTCCCAGTTATCCGGTCTCATCTCGCTGGATTTCTTCTGGAGAATAGCGCCAATCCCGTCATCTGCATACCCCTTCACAGTCTACAGCGCGCTTAGCTCCGCATATAACGATGCGATGATTGTGTCTAGACAATTGAAAATAACCTTAGAGAGCATAGGATTGCCGGCGCTAGCCCTGTTCGTGGCCTTGATAATCGGGGATCAGATCTCAAGGGTAATAGGCCTTTCTTTTCCGATTGTGGGCTTAGTTATGGGTTTATACCTTCCTCCCCACTCCGTTATCCCACTCTTCATCGGATCCCTGGTCAGCCGATACCTAGCCCCTAAACTTTTCGGCGGGGCGGAAAGATGGCGGTGTATAATGGGCTATATTGTTGCAGGAGAGCTTTCAGGAGAAGGTTTAATGCTTATGCTTAACGTTGTCCTAGCTCTCATGTATAAGTCGGCGTGGATGTGGCCATGGTGAAGCATGCTCTAGATTGTGGAAAGATCTCGGCGTTGGCACTAGCGGTAACCTTCATTCTCTCCTGGAGCCCGGTTTGTTGCGGAGCAATCGAGGCGGGATCACGCATAGGCGGTGGTGCAGCATGGGTAATCGTCGATGACATAAGCCTTGATAATATTAAGTCGCATGTCAAATTCTTCTCTTCTCTGGGGACAAGGGTTACAGGTTATGAGGGATGCAGGCTTGCATCTGAGTATATAGAGTTGTTTTTCAGAGATCTAGGGCTCCAAGTGCTGGTTCACGATTACTGGACGCCGATCCCAAAAGATGAGGGCTCATACATCATTGTTAATGATGGTGCTAATGCAGGTTCAAATTTCACTGCATACTCTCTCTGGCCTAACGGTGGGCTCTCATGCATCTCAGGAGGGTTCAAGGGTAAGATAATTTATTGTGGAGAAGGTACGCTCGAAGAGATGAGCGGCCTAGACGTCAATGGCTCTATAATATTACTCGACTTTAACTCTGGAAGAAACTGGATCAATGCTGCTAAGCTGGGAGCGAAAGCAGTAATCTTCATTGAGCCTTCATTCACCACGAAATATGAGGCGCTTGCTAAGGGTTCACTTTCTCCACTTGAGTTTCCGCGACTATATGTTAAAAGGGATGTGGGGCTGAAACTTAAGGAGGTGGCTGACAGCAATGGCACGGTCACAGTACATGTAAGAATGCGATGGGTGAATGCTGAGGCAAGAAATATTGTCGGAATCCTGGAGGGTGACAGCAAAGAAGACGTTGTAATTTTCTCTGCCCATTATGACTCATGGAGCATAGTACCTGCTATTTCGCCATCATCTGAAGACTCCATAGGCATCTCCATCCTCCTTGAGATGGCAAGATACTTCAAGATGCACAAGCCCAGGGCAACAATATGGTTTGTTGCCTATTCAGGCCACTGGGAAGGAACCGTCGGAGCTGTAAAGTTCGTGGAGGATACTCTCTTGAGCTCCAATAAGAGAATTTGGATCCAGCTGGGTCTAGATATTTCAAGCGAATCGCCAAAAATGGATTGTCTATATGTAAGTTCAGTCTACGGATCAATGGAGCCTAGCTATGCTTGGGGGGCTGGTGAAAGAAACACGATCTTCGCCCTAACGCAAACTTATGTGCAGAGATTTTACCCGCTAAGATCCTGGTTCCAGAGATTACTCGACGTGTCGATTAGAGACCTAAGATTAGAAAATTATGTTCCGGAAGATGTTAAGAAACTGGTTAATCTTGTCAATTTCGGCCTTACATATGAATCCAGATTCGGCACCCAAGACGATTTCTACATGCTTGACACGGAACCAGCATTGTCGGCCTCGATGATGTCGGTTACATTAAAGACTCAGTATGGTAGGAGGATCTCTTGGCTCAGCCCACTTGACCAAGGTATAGACTGGACAAAGATTTGGCCACAGGTCATAACTGCCACGACACTGGCTCAAGGAATTGCTAACAGAAACTTTGATGTTGATCCTCCTTACGCCTACAGCGACGTCTCGCCTAAAAGATGGTCTCAGCTCCAATTTGGGCTGGCATCTATGGGTTATAGTACACTTTCGGGTAAGACTGTTGAATTCAGCAATTACACTGGCTGGTATGAGCCAGTGCCATGCTCCCTCGTTAGGCTGCAGATATATGAGAGCCAAGCCCTGAATGCATGGCCATTCGCATACAGGTACACGATCAGCGGAGAGGATGGAGGATTCGTTTTTCATGGGCTGGTGCCCCTAGTCTCATGGCAGATCGATGCGTGGAAGTTTAACCCTATAAGTGGGTCTGTCGAGTATGCTGTTGATCAGGGATTTTATGGCACCGCGCAGCAGGTTGCAGGCGGGCTCCGAACAACCGTGTTTCCTATCACGCCAAATGTAAGCGCGCTTGTTCCACTGTTCAAATGTAAGCATGTTACACTCTTCGATATGATTGACTATTTCGGCCTTACGGAGTTAATTGTGAGAGATTATAGAAACCCAAACCACAGCTACCTGAACATGTACATATCTTCGGCGACGAGATTTGCCGCGCTTTCAGGAGGTATAGGCGTCTATGGTTTTGGATTAGGCATCTACGCTACAGACTCAAAATCTTCACCAATCTTTTATGGCGCATTTATGGGGGCTGATGGGATAGCCAACATATACGTGAAGGAAGGAGAGAAGATAACCGTCGCCTTTAACCCTAACTCAGATGCATACTCCTGGCCCACCATGCTAATGTCAAATAGCACGGCAGACAATCCCGAAGGAAATGGAATCACGGTCTCAGAGAATGTTGTGGTCACATTGACGGTTTACCGTGCTGCGTTGGATATGTACCGAATAGCCAAGAGCAGATATGAGAGCTTCGCCAAGTTCAATATTCGGGTAGCCTTTGCCGAGCAGATGCTTGAAAAAGCCCTCAAATATATAATTATGGCGAACAACTCATATTCGGCAAAGGATTATGAGGGCATATACGCCAATTCATACCGAGCCCTACAATACTCCTATAATGCCTACGCAAACGCCGCCATGCCCCTATACCATGAGGCTGCAAACTCTCTAATCTTCTTCTCCCTACTAATCCTCCCATACTCCGTGCTTCTCGAAAAGATGATTATCCAGTTAAGATCATCTAAGAGGTTTATAGGGATCCTCGGCTTTGCACTCCTGACCTTCGGCATCTACTCAGCGGTTCACCCAGCGTTCTCAGTCATGACGAATTCACTGATGACCGTGATAAGCGTCGGCGTATTCATCCTGCTGGCTGCGATACTCGTTATATTCCTAACCGAGCTGAAAGATCTGGTTGAAGCGGTCAGCGTGAGCCTCCTAGGTGAGCATATCTTCAAGACAGGTCGAGTATCAACGATAATGCATACTATCACATACTCTGTTGAGAGTATGCGAAAAAGAAAGATGCTGTCAGCATTGGCCATGATAACCATAACATTTGTTACGGCTGCTATGACAGCTTTCACCTCAGCATCGCAGGGATATGCAACAGTTAAGGGGCAGAGCATCCTAAGCGCGCCGTATGATGGCGTGTTACTCAAGGTCATGTATGGGTTTCCGCCGGAGGAGAGAGGAAAAATATTTGACATAAACACGGTCAACTATTTGAAGTGGATCGCAGGCGACGACTATGAAATTTCGCCTAGGGTCTGGCTTTACCCACAAACCCAAAGCCCCGAGCTGATGCCAGTAGCGGAGATCGAAGCCTCTGGAAAAGGAGCAGTCCGGTCGCAACTCGTATTCCTAGGGCTGTCATCAAAAGAGCTGCAGCTAATATTCGGGGGATACATAAGCGGTAGCAGCATCTTTATAGGGAGATACGATTGTATAATGCCAAAGAGTCTAGCTGACCACTTAAAGATCAACGTTAAGGACTCTGTAACCATTAGGGGGCTGGACGCAAAGTTTACAGTGGTCGGGATAATGGATGTTCAGGGACAGGTGCTAGATTTTGATGGAAACCCCATCTTTCCAATAGACCCGGGCTTCTCAACCGATCTTTCCCTATCATCCACCCTATATCCGCAGACGATTCTTCCCTCACCAGTTTCGCCTGATCAGGTAGTTATAATACCTTGGGAGACGGCATTGGAGCTAGGCGGCTTCATCTCGAGCATAGCGTTAACGCCGAAAACTGAGAGGTCTCTCCATGAACTTGAAGAGATAGCGGCCGATATTACCACCTGCACGAATCTATCCACCTATGTTGGCTATAATGGAGAATCATATGGCTTGCAGAGATTATTTGTCTTCCACTTTGCTGGATGGGATGCAACTATAACTGTTCTTCTGGCATTGGCTCTGCTTTCACTGGTGAATTTTATGCTGGGAACATTGATCACAAGAAAAAGAGATGTTCATGTTTATTCGACTATCGGACTGTCGCCGGGAGGGGTTATAGTTGTATTCATGACTGAAGGTGTCACATTAGCCTTCAGCGGAATACTTGCGGGTTACCTGATCGGCTATGCAATGAACACGGTCTTCATAAACATGAATCTGCTTCCTCCGGACTACACATTCAATTTCATGTCAATATCCGTGATGTTATCGATGATACTGATTATAGCGACTGTCCTATTGGCGTCGCTGTATCCCGCGCTTTTAGCATCCAAGATAGTTACGCCTTCGCTGGAGAGGAGATGGAAGATTGCTACAAAGCCTATGGGGGACGTATGGGAGGTTCCGATACCATTAAAGGTGGAGCATTTTGAGGCGTTGGGTGTACTAAGGTACCTGAGGGAGTACTATGAAGGAGCCGGAAGCGAAAAGACAGGCTTCCTCGTGCTCTCCGTCTCCGACATTAACATAAATGACCTGGAATTATCGGTCGACGTGATACTTAGTCCAGTCGAACAAGATATTACTCAGACGGCTGTCTTTAAAGCTAAGAAGGAGGAGGACAAGTATCAGTTTTTCATTATTTTGAGGCGGAAGACAGGAGATCCTAAAATGTGGCTTAATAGGACTAGGACATTCCTAGATGATGCCAGAAAACAGTTCCTGTTATGGAAAGGCCTCTTACCTGAGCAGAGAAGGAAATATGTATCATAGACCTACGCTTAGGGTGATGTAAAACTATTTTCCAAACCTTCTCTTGCGCTTCTGAAATGTTCTTATCGCTCTTAGAAGATCTATCTTTCTGAACTCAGGCCAGTATACGTCTAGGAAGCATAGCTCGCTGTATGCGGACTGGTAGAGCAGGAAGCCGCTCAATCTTTCTTCGCCTGATGTTCTGATTATTAGGTCTGGATCCTGTTTTGGAAGATGCGCTGTGTAAAGGTATTTCTCGAAGAGGTTTTCGTTTATTTCATCTACTGTAAGCCTATTCTCCTTCGCTTCCATCGCGATCTTCTTTGCGGCGTCGACGATTTCCGCCCTGCCGCCGTAGGCCATTGCAATGTTCAAGAAGTGTTCGTTATAGTCCTTAGTCATCTCTTCAACCTTTCTGACTAGCTCCTGAATCTGCGGGGGAAGCATATTCAGTCTTCCTATAGCTTTGACCTTTACCCTGTGCCTATGTATGTCCTCATTCCTTAATGTCTGCTCAAGCCTCTCCTTAAAGATCCTCATTAGCTCTTCAACCTCATCCTTAGGTCGACTGAAGTTTTCGGTGGAGAAGGCGTAAAGGGTGACGGTCTTAACGCCTAGCTCTAAGCACCACCTCAGTAGATCTTCCGTCTTGTCCGCTCCGTAATGGTGGCCTATGCTAGGGTTTAGGGAATGGTTTACAGCCCATCTCCTGTTTCCATCGAGGATTATGGCTATGTGCTCAGGCATCTGCGCATCCTTTATCTGATGCCAGAGCCACCGCTCATATAGGCGGTAGACGCCAAGGATTGAGAGGAGGGTCTTAAGCATTTCCTGTTAACCTACCTTGGATCCACTTAAAGCCTCTGAGCAGAGACAGTTCCTAACATCTGAGATTCGAGATATAGCGCCTTCTATAACCTTTCTGATCTGAGGCATCACAGATTTTGAAGCCTCTAAAACTTCATTCGAAGTAAGCCTCTCAGATATCCCCGCAGCCATATTTGAAACGAAACATAATGATGCGTAACATATCCCGAGTTCACGGGCGAGAGCCGCCTCGGGCGCCACGGTCATGCCAACCACATCGCAGCCTAGGATCCGGAGCATCCGTATCTCGGCCGGGGTCTCGAAGCGTGGGCCCTCAGTGCAGGCATAGACAGCCATGTCCCAGACTCTGGAGCCAGTTTTCTTCGCCTCTTCCGCTAGGATTCCGCGTAGATAGGGGCAGAAAGGCTCTGAAAAATCTATGTGCACAGCTGAATCATCGAAGAACGTTGATGGTCTTTGCCTTGTGAAGTCGATTAGGTCGTGAGGTATCACTAGGTCTGTAGGTTTAAGGTCTAAGTTGATTGCGCCGACAGCATTTGTTGCTATTATCCTCTTTACGCCGAGCGTATGGAGCGCGTAGATGTTGGCTCGGTAATTCACCCGATGCGGAGGGGCTGAATGTTCATGGCCGTGGCGTGGAAGAAAAATGACGCTTCTGCCTTGGGTCTCCCCTACCGATATTGGAGGCGGAAGCCCATATGGTGTTCCTACACGTATTGTGTGGGGGGTTTTCAGTAGAGATTCTAGCCCAGTTCCACCGATTATGGCGACCCTAATCCCTCCTTTCTCACTGGGGGACATTGTATTGCTTTTCCTCCGTTTTTTCGCTTCTCTCCCTAAATATATCCTTATAAATTCTTCCGAGGAAGTGGGAGATGAGCCCTGATGCCACTATAACTATTATTCCTATGATCACTGACATGATCAGCCCCTCAGCCGGCAGGACGGGGTTAATGATTATCAGGGATACTTGGTGGAGTATCGTCCATGACCATGCGAAGATGGCGACCAAGGCTGAGGTCCGCCAGAACCTTGAGTCCCGCTCCAGAAGATATCCGACCGATCGGCCTATGAGTATAATGCATACGCCGACTATCGCCATATCAATCGACTTGTTAATGAACCATCCGATGAGCTGAGGTAAGATCTCAAGGAGTTTTCCAACCTCAATTGGAAACTGGAATCTAAGATCAAAATTGGCGTTTATGTACGATCCTGCCTGATATATACCTGTGACGATCAGGAGGATGCCCGTGATAAGCGAGAACCCTGAGACGAGACCTGATATCGAGTAGTGATAGATCCTTGAGAAGAAGGCAACGATCTTCTTGTCTAGGCCATAGCCTTTTCCTAGGAGGGAGCTTCCAAGGATCAGGAGGAGGACGATCCACGTCCACAGGTAAATATCAAACTGTAGGAATATGCCGAGGAGGGTCAAAACCCCCAGCGAGAGTAGAAGCAGGCCAGGCAGCCCAAGAGCGATCCTAGAGTAGCGCGGGTCCTCTACAAGCATTCTCAAATATTTGGAGAAGACTGCGGCCGTCTCCTCAACGGATTCGCTGTGTTTAACGATTACTCTGCGTAAAGATGTTACTGGAACCCTTGACTGTATTAGGGGCATGATCTCCTTATCTGAGAATCCGTCTGTGACGAGTATAAGTCCATCCGTCCTGAACTTCTCTAGTACGCTTGATAATTCGGAGACGAGCTTACGGTCGGCGGCTAACCCGCCTAACTCGGAGCCCGCTATAACAGCAACCTCGTATAGGCCGGACGTATTCTTGTCAGTCCTTAGGGAGTCATAGATTCTGATGGCTTCGAACATAGCGTTCGCGTCAGCTTCCTCTGGATCTGCAAGGACCAGTTTCAGTGCTGAATCCAAGACGTTGTCTCTTCCGATAACAGGTGTCCTTATGCCTGTCTTTCTTCCAACATCATTATCCCTATCAACGCATAAAACTAGAAGATGTTCCAAGCTTTTTTCTTGCTTCTCCGCCATTACCCTTCTCCAAACAACCTGTTCTAAAAGTAAATTTGGGTTCTTCCCAATAAATCTTTTAGATCAAACCTCTCTCTGCGAGGAGTTTGAACTCTTCGAAGGATATCTTTTCCCCCCGCTTCAGCTTCTCCAATGCCTCCTGCTCAACTTTACTCCGCATCTCCATCTCCTTTCTAGCCCTCTCTGCCTCCTCACTCTCATGGATCCTCATTTTGAGGGCTTTGATCTTTCCCTGAATCTCCCTGAATCTCTCTTCAATGAGCTGGGCTTCTTTCTTCACCTCTAGGTACCTTCTATGCATCTCATCAGCCTTACTTCGGTTCTCGTTGAGCAGTGAGGTTTTCTCCGCCAGTTCCCTCAAAATTTTTTTGCTACTCTCAAGAATCCGGGAAATACTGTCATTATAAGTGGCTATCTCATCCTTGAGCATGTCAGCCTCTTTTTGGAGGGAGGCAATCTTTTCCTTTATGCCATCTATCCTCCTATAAGATTCTATCTGCTTCTCCAGATCTTTAACCTTCTCAATCAGCTTCCTTTCCTCATCAATTGCGTGCGGAACTGTTTGGATCCTCCATTCTATCTCTTCTATCTCTTTCCGCAAAGAATCTCTGCTTCGGGTAGGTCTGGCAGCAAGCTCCATTCTCAGTTTTTGTCTCAATGTTTTAAGATCGTCTATGATCTTCGCACGTCTATTTTTCGCCTCATCTCTGAGTGACCTCAGCTTTTGGATCTCCCCCCTCGCCTCGCCTATTCTGACCCTCAAGGCTCTGACCTCATCCCGAAGTCTCCGCGTTTCTGCGTTGAGTTCATCGCGGATTTTGGCTATCCTCTTCAGCTCTTCTCTACGCATATCCCTGTCTGCCCTAATGGTGTTAAGTTCCCGAGCAAGATTATTTTCGAGGGAGAGGAGATCTTCTTGAGGCATTCCAGCTTCTTCCATCAACTCTCTCAGGCGGACAGATAGATTGGTAGAGGGGATTTTTAATTTTTCCTCCTCAATGTGCTTGAAGAAGATTGGTCGGGCGGGCAGGATTCTCATAGGAGGCCGTTGACAGCCATCCTACTTTGAATTCGCCGAACCGCAGATCATCTGCGGCTCTCCTGCGACAATCCGGTTTCTGTACGCTTGGCAGGCTGAGATCGCCTACCACGCTGGTAGACGACTACAGCATCTCCGCCAGCCCGCATAAAAGGGCTAGCTCGGAAGCTCTGCCAAGCTGAGCTACCGCCCGACAATCATTCACAAAAGAAAATAGGACATATATCCTTTTCGTCTATCAATCCCGCTCATAAGATCTTGTCGGGAAACCTTAATTATATTCTTGTTAAAAATTCGTAAGCTGCTACATTCCACAAGAGGTAAGGAACCATATGTGAAGAGTACTATACGTAAAACGCGAAACGCTATAAGCAAAATTTCAATAACGCGGAAAACATTAATTTAAGATCTAAATGAAGACAAGCTAAAAATAGTGAATGGGCCGGTAGTTCAGTCTGGTATGAATGCCGCCCTCGCACGGCGGAGGCCGCGGGTTCGAATCCCGCCCGGTCCACTCTTTATATACTCTTGGATGAACCAGGAACACATAATTTTCTCTTCCTAAAGAACTTAAGCCCATCTTGCTCATAGATATATTCGAAGCCGCTTTCGATCAGCTGTTCTATCCACTCACGTTTTTTTCTTATTGACCCATTAATGGTTGAAGGTGATGATCAGCATGCTAGTTAATTTAGGCACACCGCTAGAAATAATTCGGCATCCTCTATTTGAGGCGAGAATCTCCAACAGTTGCTTGCGAACCCTCAAGTTAACAAAGAGGTTATTTCGGATCTGAGCGATCTTTAAGCGGCCAATATGAAAGGATTAGTGAAAGGCTAACTTTATAATATGGGCCAATTCCTAAACACATTGTAATTTACGGCATTTTGGGCTCACTTAATAGTCGGTTCTAATTGTTGTATTTGGGTAAAACTATATATACTTGGATGGATTATCCATCCAAGTATGCGAATGGTGTCTAACAAGACAACAAAAATTGCGTTCATCAGTGTTCTTTCGGTCTTATGTCTGTCTCTTCAATTGTCACCTAGGCCTCCAAATGTGGAGTTCACCTCGCTTCTGACATTTTTCAGTGGTTTCATTTTCGGCTCTCTTGTTGGTGGCTTGTTTGGTGGTTTCGTGATGTTTATTAATGGTTTTCTTTCGCCATGGGGTTTCGCTGGTTTGAATATGCCCTTTCAAATGGTGGGCATGGGTCTTGTAGGTTTAGTCGGCGGACTTTATAGGAGGTTTGTGTCTAACCATTTTTCTGCTGGTTTTTGTGTTGAAGTTGCCGTACTGGGGGCCCTTCTGACCTTGATTTACGATTTGATAACTAATTTAGGGTATGCGGTCTACCAAACTTTAAGTGATATACCCTTCAATTTAGCCTTAATGATTGCTCTGGCTTATGGTACACCATTTTCCATAATTCATGTCGCTTCAAACGCGGCTCTGTTCGGAGTTGCACTTTATCCTTTAATTAAAGTTACCAACACGATATTGGAGGTGAATAGGAGTGGTTGAGAAGAGAACTATAACCGTATTGGCTTTAGCGGCGCTTGTTTGGGCGCTGAGCACTTCAGGCCTTGCAGCATACTATCATGTGGAGATGAGCAGATTTCAGAGGTTGTCAGATGAGAGACTGCTAACGATTTCAGGGATTTCTAGAGGATACAAGAGGGCATTAGAGCAGCAGGACCTCCTCATGAGAGACTACAATGTATTACTCGGAGAATACTACATGTTCATGGAAGATGATTATTCAATGCTTGCCAGAAAATATGCCCAATTGCTCTATAATCTTGGCGGCAACTATACTGGAACGATTAACGACCTTCTAGGATTACAGGAGACATACAGAAGCCTGTTAGATGCAACTCTAAAACTTGCAGGGCGGAAAAATGTCACACGGGAAGAATTCGAATCAGTACTCAGGGAGTTCGACGAATTATTGGCAAATATTATGACAAAGAGTCTTGAAAGCCTGCTGGGCGAAGTGACTACGATAAGGGTGAACCTCTGCATCGACTATGGAAACGGCACAAAGACATGGCATAATGTGACTGCAAGACTAGGCTGGTCACTTTTTGACTTAACCCGGCAGGTGGCCCGAATAGAATACGAGTACTACCCATCTATGGAACCCGGCCACATCTTCATGAAAACTATTAACGGCGTTGCCCCTTCTCCCTCCGAATGGAAGTACTGGTTCTGGTATTACTGGGACGACACCACAAATAAGTGGATATCGGGTCAAGTGGGATGCGATTCATGGACGCTATATGACAACGGAACCTATAGATGGATATACAAGACGTGGGGGGATCTCTAAAGTGTCAAATGCCAATATTTTGGAAAAACAGAAACTCTCTTGAGAGATTAAGACAATCTGCGGTGTCTTCAAACTCCCTAAGCTTATCGGCTGTCCCAGTAATACTAGCATATGTTTATTCGACAATCAATATATGCTTAGTCGAATCTTCATAGAATTTTTTGAGGGACTAAAAAATGAGGTTGACTGGATTTTATTTTAATATTAGATTTTGCATATTATGGCTGTGTTGACCAGAAATGTTGAGTGATGATGTTAAGAGAATGCTGATAGCCGCCCAAAGAAATGAGATCACAGAGCATCTCGTTTACGATAGGCTTTCCCAACTTATAAAGGATCCTATAATAAAGAGACTTTGAAACGCATTTCATATGATGAATGGAAACATTACGGGTTTTGGAGGGAATATGCTGGCAAAGATGTGCAGCCAGACAGGCTTAAGGTATGGATTTTTCTCATGATTTCAAGAATTTTTGGAGTAACATTTGGCATAAAGCTGATGGAGAGCGGTGAGGAGGCTGCACAAGTCACCTACGAAAAAATATCGGCGTGTATCCCTCTCGCCAGAAGCATTATAGAAGATGAAGATAAGCGTGAGAAATAGCTGCTAGAGCTGATCGACGAAGAGAGGTTGAAATATGTGGGCTCAATGGTTCTTGGCCTGAATGATGCGCTTGTAGAATTGACCGGGGCTCTTGTAGGGTTTACATTCGCTCTTCAAGACACACTTCTAGTTGCGATGGCTGGTTTGATTACTGGGGTTGCCGCGTCCCTATCTATGGCCACTTCAGAGTACCTTTCAACAAAGTCTGAGGGGAGTGGAAAGGTCCCAATTAAAGCAGCAGGGTATACAGGCGTGGCTTATATTCTGACGGTTCTGGTCCTTATATTTCCATATCTAATCCTTCCAGACTTGTACATGTGTCTGGTGCTCACGATGATTGATGCGATAATCATCATCTTCGTCTTCACCTTCTATGTCTCTGTTGCGAAGAGTCTTCCATTCAAAAAGAGGTTTCTCGAGATGGTTTTTATAAGTCTCGGAATAGCATCACTAACATTTGCTTTAAGCTTCTTGATAAGAGCGTTCATGGGAGTCGAGATAGACTAATAGAGTTTTTATCTTTTATGATCGTTATAGCCGGAACTTGAATGGTGGATTTATGGAGCATAATATTTAATCCCTTGATAATCATTTACGACTTTTGGAGGAAGGTCGATGCAAACCGCTGGTAAGGTATTTCTCGTGATGCTTATCGCGCTTTGCCTTAGCTTCTCAGTAAACATTTTCCTTTATTGGCGGGTAGTTGAGTATGCTGAATGGTTACAGAGCCTTCAAGATAGGATCAACGAACTGAGCATTGAAAATCTTTCACTTAGGGAAAGTTTGGAGATTCTCAATCGCACCCTCGAATACCATCCGACCAACGCCTCTGTTACGGGAAACAATTGGATATACATGGTGGGTGTAACTACAACCAGCACGGGAGCCTATGAGGGAGAGATTCTAAGGATATACGCTAAGCTCATAGATGGGTCGGGAAACGTCTTTATTGCTACAAATCCGAAAATTGGGATCGAGCTCCAAAGGTCAGCTGAGACAGCGTTCACAGTAGCTTGCCAGATCACGAACGCCAGCGTAGCTAGCATAGATTGTATGCTCATAGTTACCGCGAACAAATCGATAGATGTTGTGGATGGCCCCTCAGCAGGCGCAGCAATAACCGTACTCCTATCCCTGATGCTAAAGGGTAAAGAGCCTAGAAGGGATGTGGTTATAACTGGCGAGATATACAGCGATGGGACAATAGGAAGGGTTGGAGGGATAATCGAGAAGGCCATGGCGGCCGCGATGAACGGTGCAACATTATTCCTCGTTCCAGAAGGTCAATCAGTTGCGACAATCTACATACAAGAGGTTATCCAGAGGGGGCCAATCAGAATTATACGCTACATTCCTCAGACTGTAAATGTCCAAGAATATCTTAGAGAGAAAGGATACAATATAAAGGTAGTCGAAGTCTCGAATATTATGGCTGCTCTACAATATTTCGAGGCGAAAGTTTAAGATTCTCAATGTTTTATGGGTCATCTACGCCTGCGACGTAGGATCATGGACGCGGCGGACAATGCTGCGGCTGCAAGTAATGCTGCGACGCCTATTGGTTCCTCATACCATTCACGGCTCTGCTCCATTATTATTAGGCTGAGGAACACTGTTCTAATTGTATCTCCGCATTTGCCCGTAATAGTCAAATTGTATAATCCAAACGGCGCCGTGCGACTTATCAGTATAAGTAATGTTGATGTGTAGGGGGGAGTATTTGACTGAACGCTTAAAGATATGGAAACCCCTGGAGGAAGGTCTGTAACTGAGAGCGTGACCGCTCTAGGCCAGTCAACAATCTTGCCGACACTGATAAGGGCTGTTCCATTCCCGCCTTTATTGACGCTTATGTTACTTGGATTAACGGATAAAGTGAAGTCGAAAACCTGCCTCTGCTCAACTTCGATGTAGAGGGTGTATAAAACATCCGCTACATAGTTTACGGCCTGATTCAACAATTCTCCTACACGACCCACAAACGTGGGGTTGCTCCAGTTATAGTTCCTGTCCATCCAAAGGCATGTTAATCCTCTACCGAGACGGTCAAATGTGGTGTCATAGGCAAGTTTAACGGCCGCCTCATAAGCCGATATAATTTTTAACTCTCCATCAAAGTATAGGGCTGCGCTAAACTCGGAATCGTAGCTTCCTGTTCTTGCATTCACGTAATCCTCGAAGTCGCTGTGATGAGTCTCTTCACCCCAAACTGTATTCTTCCCCATAATATGGCCGAAGACAGCCATGTCGGCAATATAATGTGTCATGGCACCTGCGTATTTCGCCGCAGCAGAAAAGTTTCCTAAGAGTAGATGGTTTAATGCCTGTTGGTATGTTTCATTCGCCCTTCTGGCTGCAGAATCATCAATTAAGGTGCCGTTTAGACTATAGTATATGTGATGTTTTAAGGTGTCTCCTATCCCATCTGGGGCCTGACCGTTATCCGGGAGTTCAGTGCCATAGAGATATAGGTTCCTGTTTTCAGTTATCCACCATTTAGCGTAGTCTGGAAGCCAATCTAAAGCATGCTCGGCGATCCAATCATGCGTCCCATACTTTGGGCTGTGCGGATTTGAGCTGTAGCCTCCGTTGCTCCAAGCGTAAGATGGTGCGGCAACGTAGGAGAGTGCTAAGAGGCAGAAGACCGCCTCGACAAGGATGGTTTTTCTGTACCTTAAGACGTTGAATCCGCCTGAATTTATTCCAGCTTTATTTGATTCCCATCTTTCCAATCCATTCAAAAATAATTGTTAATCCGCTTAAAATCCATATTGGCTTTTCACGCTGACTGTTGCTTAACAAGTTTTTATTGGTGCCAGTAGACCTCTATGCCCAAATAATTAGAAAGGGCTTCATAAATAGCTCTTGCCGTGTGTGACCTGTTTATGGCGACATGATGTTCAAAGCCATTTCTGCAGACATAACTTAATAGGGCTTGTAAATTTTTAACCTTAACCACCCCGAATGCGCCGAATGTTTCTGCTGGATCCGAGGTTATCTCGCCCTCGCCGATGTAGGCCTTTAACTTCCCGTTTACATCATCGGTTGTTAGTCTCGCAAATGTCATCGGGCCTTCCCGAACCCTTCCTATACACACCCCAAAAGCGTTTTCTATGCCTACAACTTTTCCAATTATTTCTCCAAAGCCTATACTTTCTATTTGTAGCACGGATTTCGGCATGTTGCCGCAGTGGAAAATAATGCATCTGTCTTCTTCTTGCTCATAATTGTTATTCCAGTCTACGATTGCGGAGGGTGTACCCGATGCCAGCTGTAGAATAAGCATTGATAATGTCCCCGTGATATCAACTTCACATGCTGCTGGGATCATCTTTTCACTCAGCATGCTCATCACTACACATGGCATAACCCCTAGGTTACGCTCCAGAGATGTCCAGCATTGAATGGCTACTGCTCTAATATCGTTCTTTCTTATCCATTCCTCGATGATCAAGTAGATCTTTGCAAGTGTATTCAGCTTAGATTCAGAGCAATGACTTAACTTTGCATAAGACTTAATCTCCTCAGCTTTTGCCTTGACTTTAGTGTCGGATGAGGGCAATTTGCCTACTCCTTCTATAATCTCTGATAAATCCAATGTTTCTACAGAAATTCCTAAGGACTCAAGAATTTTTTCTGAGAATCTCATAGTGTTGAAGGCAGAGGGCCTCGCCCCTATCGCTCCTAATCTAATATTTCGCAATCCCTTAACTACCTTACATACCATGGCGAACCATTTTAGATCCTCTCTGAAAGTCTTTTCCTCGGGATCTACTGTATGCAGAGATGTCAGAGAGAACGGAATCTTGTACTGGACTAGGTTATTGCAAACTGAGATCTTGCCGCAGAAGCTGTCCCCCCTTGAAGAAGGGTCAAGCGATGTTAATCTGTCTCTGAAAGCCTGAACCAGTATCGGGACTCTTAGCCCACTAAGCCTTATCGTATTAACTATTGCCTTTTCATCTCCGAAATTTGGTAACGAAACTATTATGCCATCAATCCTTTCCTCATTCTTCTTAAATATCTCGGCACATCTCTTTGCATCTTCCCATGAACCTACTACTCCAAGCCTGGTCTCATCTGGGGATGGGCAGACAACATCAAAACCCTCCTCTGCTAAAACCTTTATCATCCTTTCCCTTCCCTGAGCTGCTAACTCCTCTGAGAAGAATTCTCTATGACCTACTATCAAACCGAAAGTTGTACTCATCCCGCTCCCTCCACTTCTTCAAAAATTCCTTAATGCGCTTATATTAGTATCCTTTGGACTATTTCCTTCCATTCTTTATAGAGTTTCTCCCTCTCCTCTAAGCGCATTTTGGGCATGAATACATCCGGTTCTTTCTCCTTGATTATGGATCTCACTTCTTCAAGATTTTTCCAGATTCCAAATCCAAGTCCACCCATTAAGAATGATCCTAAAGCAGAGATCTCTTCTATACGGGCACGTAGAACTGGTATGCCTAGTATGTCGGCCTGGAACTGCATGAGGAAACTGTTTCTGGTAGCTCCACCGTCAGCTCTCATCTCTCCAATCTTTACCCCTGCATGCTTCATAAGCACTTCTAAGACGTCTCTAATCTGGTAGGCTATCGCCTCCACCGCAGCTCTGACAATATGCTCTTTTCGGGTCTTAAATGTTAGACCATATATCATGCCTCTGGCGTCGGCCTTCCAGTATGGTGCACCTAGCCCGCTAAGCGCAGGAACAAAGTATACGCCCTCATTGTTGTTTAATGCAAGGCACATCTTCTCAATTTCGTCGGTCGTTTCCAAGATCTCTAAATTCTCAAGAAGCCACTTTAACGTCGCACCGGTCGCGTGTACATTTCCCTCATAAATATATGAGACTTCATTATTTACTGCCCATCCTACCGATGTAACAATGCCGTTTGGAGGCGGGAGATATTCCCCGCCTATATTCATGGCGATGGATGATCCGGTTCCATATGTTACCTTCGTCATTCCCTTCTCAAAGCATCCTTCGCCGAAGAGCGCGGCTTGGGAGTCTCCCATAACCCCGCTTATCGGTACTTCCCTCTTTAATAGTCCGTCGCAATCTGTATATCCAAATATGCCGTTGCATGGCATAACGTTGGGCATCATTGAAGCAGGGATGCCGAAGACTCTGAGCAATTCATCATCCCATGATAGGGTTTTTATGTTAAGAAGCATTGTCCTCGAAGCATTAGAAGGATCTGTTGCGTGGGCCGCTCCTCGAGTGAGTTTCCAAATGAGCCAGCTGTCCATCGTACCGGCTAAAGTTTTTCCTTCAGGCGGCTTCACGTTTTCCATAATCCATTTCAATTTGCTTGCTGAGAAGTAGGGATCCAGTAATAGTCCCGTTCTCTCACGCACTATGCCCTCATATCCTAATTTCCTATACTCTTCGCAGAGTTCAGCCCCTCTAAGGCACTGCCACACAATAGCGTTATACACGGGCTTACCAGACCTCTTATCCCAGACAACTATCGTCTCTCTCTGGTTTGTTATGCAGATTCCAAGGACGTCCTGTTCTTCTAGATGGCAGGTCTTAAGGAGGGAAGATATGACCCTTAAGACATTCATGTAGATTTCCTCAGGATCATGCTCCACCCATCCAGGTTTAGGGTAATACTGTGCATGAGGGTATGAGACTTCAGAAATCTTCTCGCCTTTCAAGTTGAATAATATACCTTTGGTTGCAGATGTGCTCTGATCAATTGATACGACGTACCCCATTTCTGAATCACCTAATTTCTGAATCTTTCTAAAAAGTCAAGGGTTTTTTGAACTATCTTTTCACATGTGAGGCCATAATATTCGAATATTTGGGGCTGGCTCCCAGAGATTGGGAACTCGTCTGGAAGCGAGATGAATTTCACTGGAACCGGATTATTCTGTATTAGAAACTCGGCTATTGCGCTTCCTAGTCCACCGTGAATCGTATGTTCCTCTACAACGATTACTCTGCCATTCTTCTTCGATGTTTTCAGAAGAGTCTTCTCATCCAGTGGTTTAATGGTTGACATATCGATAACCTCTGCGCTTATACCGTGCTTTTTCAATTTTTTTCCTGCTTCAAGACAATGGTATGTTGTTTCACCCGTGCCTATAATAGTGACGTCGCTGCCATCCATCAGTATGTTCGCTTTTCCAACTTCAAAATTGGCTTCACCCTCATATACTATTGGCACCGGGTTTCTTCCCATCCTAATGTATGCGGGTCCCTCATATTCAACCATCTTTTCCGCTATCGCTTTTGTCTGGCTTGGATCCGCTGGCAGAATTACTGTCATACCTGGAAATGTTCTCATTATCGCAATATCGTTTACTGCATGGTGTGTATAGCCTAATGGGCCGTAGCTAACGCCTCCGCTTACACCTATCAACTTAACGTTGGCCTTCGAGTAGACTACGTCAACCTTTATCTGGTCGACGCATCTAGCGGTTAGAAAGCAGGCTGGCATAAAGACGAAGGGCTTTTTTCCAGCCTTAGATAGTCCAGCAGCTATTCCAATAGCGTTCTGTTCAGCTATACCCACATCAATAAACTGTTGTGGTAATTTTTCCGCAAAATTATCCACGGCAGCTGAGAACCTGGCATCAGTCGTCAGAACTATTATTGATGGATCCGTTTTCGCCTTTACGAATAAAGTATCGGAAAAAGTTTTTCTGCATGGCAAATCGTTCATCTATTCCTCCTCCACTGGTTCACGGCTAAGTTCTTCAACTGCCTTTTGGTATTCTTCGTCGCTTAATCTGCCATGATGCCACCTAAAGTTGTTCTCGATGAAGCTGACCCCCTTCCCTTTGACGGTCTTCGCTATGACAAGATGAGGCTTCATATTGAATGAAAGCGAGCCGATGGTCTCTATTAGCTGCTCGATGTTATGACCGTCTGTTTCCTTCACCTCCCATCCGAAAGATCTCCACCTCTCATCCAGAGGCTCAAGTTTCACAATTGCTTCTGTGCATCCTCCGATTTGAAGCATATTTCGATCTACAATCGCGACTAAATTGTCAAGGCTATGGGTAGCGGCGAACATCGCGGCTTCCCAGACTGATCCTTCCTGCAACTCTCCATCGCCCATTAGAACATAAACCCTATTAGTCTTCCCATCTGCTTTGAAAGCCCACGCCAACCCGCAGGCGATGGATAAGCCATGTCCAAGGGAGCCTGTGGCAACCTCAATGCCTGGCACGTCGATGGAAGGATGCCCGATTAGTTCCGATCCGAATTGACAGTAATCTCTCAATCTCTCTTTTGGGAAAAATCCGAGATCCGCTAATATAGAGTAATAAGTCTCAGTGCTATGCCCCTTGCTAAGGATGAATTTGTCCCCCTTTTTCATAATAGCGTAGAATATTGCCACGAGGATATCCGTTTCTGACAGAGAGCCTCCTATATGCCCAGTCTTAGCCCGGTAGATCATCTCGATTACTTGTCTTCTTATCTCCCTACTTTTTCTTGTTAAATATCGTATGTCCAACACTTGCCATACCACGCCTCGAGAGTGAATCGATGCAATAATCAGATCTGGATTTCCATGGATATAGATAATAATTTTCACCTCTTAACAGGGAATTTTCAAAGTGTAAAGAGAAGCGTTGATGGATAATGTTGTGGATGCATAATAAGTTTATCTCTCCTGATGGCACACTATAACAAGAATATCATGCACCATGACGTAGGAGAATAGAAGGCTGAAAATGATAGTGTTAACCGAGAATTTAGGCCGAGGGATGGTTTAGTAAAATTTTTGGTTAGATTAGAAGGGTAGGATCAATCTTATCCCCATGAGGAAAGCGGCTGAGCAAATTATCATTTTAAGAGTTTTTCCTTTTAGGCGTCTGGCGAGGCTTGAACCTACCTGGGCGCCTAGGATGGTCCCGATGGTTATGGGGAGGGCGTACTCAACCATAATGTTGCTTAACATGACATGCATGAGTACCCCAACACCGTTGGTAAGAGCCATCGCAAATGCTGAAGATGCAACCGCGATGTGTGGTGGTACCCCTAGCAGGATCATTGTCGTCGTGTCGGTTATTCCGCCTCCTAGACCAGCCAGTCCAGTCACTAATCCGCTTGCGAGGCTACTTAATAGCGCCAGCTCGGGTCTTCTAATGACATATTCGAAGGTCTTTCCTGAGAAGTCAATCTTACTCCTTTTCCATCCTCTACCATTTTGCGTGCCACAAACTCTTGGGGTCGAATTGGATTCTTTGCGGACTATGAGTAGGATGGATATTGACATGATGAATAAGCCTACGATTGTCCTCAGCAGATTGGAGGGCAGAAGCGTGGTTAGGTAGGCGCCGATGGTAACTCCTGGCAGGTCGAGTACATCGTAGAGTAGGCCAAGCTTATAGTCAATTCTTCTCTGTTTAGCATAGGCAATTGTGGCTGAGAGTGTTGTGCCTAACATTGCCGCGACGCTGATTGCGACGGCTTTTTGGGATGACAGCTGGTGGACGAGAATGAGGATTGGAACTATTAGGAATCCCCCTCCAAGTCCAGCCATTGATGAGGGTACGGCTGCAAAGAAGCCTAATGAGAAGAGCGTCAAGATTTCAGTTATACTCATATGTTTGAAGAGTAGATGACCCCTCTCTATTAAACATTATATGCGCGGGATCTGGTGGGCTCCTCAATTTCTTAACTATTCCATAACTTCTGCATTCTTGAAGGCGTACCATGATGCTGCTAGTAGTGCTATGATGTATGCTGAGGCAACTAGGATCGATCTTGCTAAGACTATGGAGATGGGCTCAGAATAAAGAAGCTGCGGATACTGTCCCCTCAACGACATCTTATAGAACTTTACTTCTGCCGATGGGTAAAGGGCATAGTTAACCAGATTTGCAGCGATGTTGTCTGTTCCTGTGGATATAGCCAATCCAGGCGTGAAGGTTGTCTGGCCGGCTGCGCCTAGTATGTATCCGGTGACCCCGTTTCCTGGAATATAGTTAAGGATCCATGCTTGGTCTGAGAATAGTAGGATTATTGGGTGGCTTATGGATAGTGCCATGAAGATGCCGAAGGTTCCTAGGGCGGAAATTAGTGAGCTTTTAGAGATGGAGCCTATTGCGAGCACGATAGCGATCCAGACGAATGTGCTTAGGGTTGTTCCAAGCAGGGATAATGGTAGGAGATGGAGATTGTTCTGCGGACCATATATGATTATGCCGCCTATAGTCTGGTAAGCGAAGAGGACAGTGTATGCTGATAGTAGTGTTATGAACGCTGCGAAGAGCTTAGCTAGAAATATCATTGTTCTTGACACTGGCTTTGTCAACAGTGGGACTATTGATCCGCTTTCGAATTCTCCTGATATACTGTTCATGGCGATGGCGACGGCGAAGAGGAACATGCCTAAACCTCCTATGCCCGCTCCTGTGTTTATTACGTGGTCGGGGTTCTGTTGGAGCTGCTGCCCGATAATGTTGTAGAGGATGACGGGTAGGATTAGGGAGAGGGTGGTGAGAGCGAAGGCGATGGCGACGACGCCTATAAACTTCTTCTTCCTAATGTTCCAAAGTAGCTCGTATTCGACTATTGCCCAGAAGCGGGTCATCCAGTTTCTTCTAAATCCGTTTTCCATCTTCAGCCTCTCTGCCCCCGCTCTGCTATAAGTTGCATGAAATACTCTTCTAGGGTCTGGCCCTTCAAACTCATTGAAACGATGACGCCTCCGGCCTTTGTGATCTGCTGCGAGACCTCCGATCTAACATCGTCTCTAGTCTTCAGCTTGATCGTCAGCATGTTTCCATCCTTTTCCACGCTTGAGATGAATGGTAGATTTTTTAGGGATTCTACAACCTCTTCTGAAGGCTTTGCAAGCTCAACCTCTAGGATCGGGTGGCCTGAAAGATTGCCTACGATGTTTTGGAGAGTGCTTGAGGCTAAGGCTACACCCTTATGGATTATTGTTACATGTGTGCAGACCTGTTCAACTTCGAATAGTAAATGCGATGACAGGAATATCGTTCTTCCCTCTTTCGCCATATTCTTAACGAGCTCTCTGACTTCAACCATGCCAACGGGGTCTAGGCCTAGGCTCGGCTCATCTAAGATCACAAGTTCTGGGTCGCCTATCATTGCTTGTGCAATGCCCAGCCGCTGCTGCATACCCTTACTATATTTGCCGATGAGGTCCCTTTCTCTTCCCTTAAGACCAACCATCTCCAAAAGTCTCGAAATCTGCTCCTTACGCTGCTGTTCAGTCATGCCGTACATTCTCGCATAAAGATCTAGGAGCTCCCAGCCCTTCAGATGCTTCGGGAATTTCGGGAGCTCAGGCATATAGCCCATCCTCATCCGGGTCTCAGGCATATCGCCGTGTACCTCCTGACCGAGAACTCTGACCAACCCCTCATCAGCTCTCAACAATCCCACCAGGATCTTTATCGTAGTAGTCTTCCCAGCTCCATTAGGCCCTAAAAACCCGTGTATAGCGTTCCTCTCAACTTCTAGATTAAGATTGTTAACAGCGATGATGGGGCCATACCTCTTCGTTAAGCCCACGGTCTCTATCGCCAGCTCCAAACCCAAGAACTTCCCATCAAATTATCACTTGCTTCTCGTAATAATCATTCAGGGCTATTTAAGCATATTTTATAGGCCCGGTACACGGCATAATAACTTCCCATCCGGTAGGTTAAAGATGGCTAAATATGCATTTACGAAGCATTATGAGAGCCTGCTTCTTAGCTTAACTTCCCTGACGAATTTCGCTGAGAAAGACGCCACATACTGCTGCATCAGCAAGCAAAAACGAAGAAGCAACAAGGATAACACCTAGGCCGTCGACAAAAGATCATTAAGCATTTTCCACATCCATACGATAAAAATCCTCACTGAAAATATATTCTTATGTAGGAAACATGCATCGAGCCCGGTTCAGCAAACAACCTTAAATGCTAAAAACTCGCTTTACGCTCAGAAATACTTAGAAGAATTCTATTAATCGCTGTTAATTGAACTATTCAGATTGGAGAGAAGCAAAATGTTATTAGGGTGAGTTTGTACTCGTTTATTTTGGGTGTTTTTGAGTGAAACGGTTTTAGAGAAGGTTGAGGAAATAGGCAGGAATCTTGACGAGTTAAAGGCCTTTCTTGAAGATTTTTTCCTAACCGTTGAAAAGAGTATTTGTTGCTAAAACAGGTTGATAAGATAATCAAGAAAAGCGCTTTAACGAGTTGAAATCCCTCGATGAAGTTTAGGGTTCTTCTCCATAAAAAGGCATATGAATTTTTAAAGAAAATCAGTCTTGAAGACAGGCAGCGCATAGTCGACAAGCTGAAACAACTGGAGAATTTTCCAGCGGTTAAATTAGACATGAGCTCAGGAACTTGTTCTTTTTTAACACCCTTGGGAGCAAAAACCAGCGGCTAGCGCAATCAACTTTGAAGTTGGCGAGGTCCTTTGGTTCACTTAAAATTTTAAGTGGGCCGGGCCGGATTTGAACCGGCGACCTTCGCCGCGTGAGGGCGACGTCCTAGCCGACTAGACTACCGGCCCAGTTGTGTCTACCTTGATTTAGGTTTGGTATGCCTTTATGTTTTTCGCAGTTCGTTGAGGATGTGGATTGCGGCTATGGCTTAATTGATCTAAGTTGATGCGGATAAAAGGTTTTTAATCCGTGAAGGTTTTCTTACATTTGGTGGGCCCGTGGCCTAGTAAGGATAGGGCGTCGGCCTCCTAAGCCGATGGTCCTGGGTTCAAATCCCAGCGGGCCCGCCAGATTATATTTTCCTCAGATTTGGCTTTTTCGCAAATTGATGGATTGGCCTGTTTGGTGAGTAATGTTTATTTAGATGTATGCTGGATCCCATTGATTTCATAGTAGTCTTTGGCGTTGATTTCCTACTAGGTGGCGGGTGCGTAATCATTGTCTATTCATGGGATCGTTGCAATGCTTGCTTTTATTGTTTCAATCATCTTGACTCTTAGGCAGCCGAGTGTGAATTTTCCCTTCTTTTCGAGGAGGGTGCGGATCGATTATGGATCGGCGCCTCTTCTATGCGCTTTAGTTCTGCTTGCAA
The DNA here is from genome assembly GCA_025059045.1 of Candidatus Bathyarchaeota archaeon. Lineage (NCBI taxonomy): Archaea > Thermoproteati > Candidatus Bathyarchaeota > Candidatus Bathyarchaeota archaeon. The sequence continues at coordinate 64,393 of JANXEA010000002.1, forward strand.
TTCCCGGGATGCCTGCCTCAACCTTGTTGGCAAGCGGGCTTTTTGGCTGCTCATATATTAAGCCGTACTCTGTGATAATTTTCATCCTGTCCCTTTCTTATATCTGTATTTCATTGGATTGTACAGGCTTCTTTGAGCATGTCTCTCTAAGAGTTGTGGAGGTTGGTAGGGCTTCTGGCATTAAGCTATTCGCATATCTCTTCTTGATGACGTCGTTTCTGACAATGTTCACGAGCAACGACGTTGTGATATTGACGGTTACATACGTCATTCTTTATATGGCTGTACATGCGAAGATCGATCCTGTTCCCTTCTTGGTGGCGCAATTCTTCGCCGCAAATGTGCTTAGCATGGGGCTCTATGTTGGGAATCCGACAAACATTGTGATTGCGGATGCCTTCGGCATAGAATTCATCGAATTTGCAAGGTGGATGCTTATTCCCTCAATCGCGGCCACCTTCACATGCCTATTTTTGCTGATGCTAATCTTTAGGAGGAGGATTCCTGGAAGGTTGGAATTGGCGGTTAATGGTTCAGCCGCACTTAAGGATAGGAGGGGCGCAATATTCGGCCTGCTTGTGCTGGGAGCAATGTTATTTGTGATAAGTCTGCCCGGAGACTATATAGATGCCCAACCATGGACTATTGCACTATCCTTCGCAACGATTATGGCACTGTACAACCTTGCATTCAATAGGTCTAGGGCGAAGACTGTTATTTTTAGGATGCCTTGGAAGATAGCGCCGTTCTTGGTAGGCTTATTCATAATTGTCGAGGCGCTAGCGGTTTCTGGGTGGACAGGCTTATTCGCCCCAGCAATTTTGAAGATAATTTCAGAAGATGCGCTCATAACCGTGCCCAGCTTGAGCTTCCTCTCAGCACTTGCCGCAGGCCTAATGAATAACCATCCCATGACCGTTTTCTTTGTTAAGATGATTAAGGAGAATCTTTCATCTCATCTGTCCGGTATGACCGAGATCGGCGTCATGTCGGCATTGGTCATTGGAAGCAATCTGGGCGCAAACTATATGCTGACAGGGGCGCTTGCTGGGCTCATGTGGAACAAAATATTATCGGAAAAGGGAGTAAAAATATCGTTTTCACAATTCTCTAAGTATGGTTTCTTGGTGATGCCATTATTGACTCTGGCGACAAGTCTATCGTTTGTTGCGATGTCAACGCTTTAACCTGGCCGCTGAACAGTCCGCCAAATTAGGTTTCTAACTTGAATCTTTTCGGATTCTTTAGGAATGTTTCTTCGCAGAATTCTGAGCAGAAGTAGACTGTAACGCCTTCATACTCAATTCTGCTGTATGCTGTTTGTGGATCTATCCTCATCCCGCAGACTGGATCCGTAACCAAGAGTCTCTTTCCCGCCCCCTCAGGCTCATATCTTCTGAGGGTTTGGCTGTTGATTGCTACTAGAACTGTGCTCAGCGACATTATTAATGCGCCTAATGAGGCTGGGAGATTTACACCTAACCATGAAAGAACGCCAGCAGCTACTGGTATCGTAACAATATTGTAGCCGGCTGCCCACCATAGATTCTGGGCCATTTTCGAATAAGTTTTACGGGAAATCTCAATCAGCCTTGCCACGTCTCTAGGGTCATTCTTTACTAAGATTATATCTGCGCATTCTATCGTAACGTCTGTTCCAGCACCTATGGCTATACCTACATCTGCTGTGAGGAGGGATGGTGCATCATTTACGCCGTCCCCAACCATAGCAACCATTAGGCCCTTCTCTTTAAGGAGCTTTATCCTCTCCGCCTTCTCATGTGGAAGAACCCTTGCAAAGTATGCGTCTACACCCAGTTCCTTTGCAACCCATCCTGCAACCTCCTCAGAATCCCCTGTAATCATGTAGACCTTCAAACCCATCCCCTTAAGATCTTTGATCGCCTCATATGATTCGGATCGAATGGTGTCGGTTAACGCGAAGGCTCCGGCGATTCTTCCGTCCACGACTGTGAAGACAACGGTTTCGCCGTGGCCGCTCATTCTCGTCAACTCGTTATCCTCAAGACTTATACCTAGTTCCTTAAGCAGGTTCATACTTCCAACGTAAACCTCTCTTTGCCCGACGATTCCATATGCGCCTCGTCCTGGAAAGGCCTTAAAGCCTGTGGCTTGAGGGATGCTTAAGCCCCTGCTTCTCGCATACTCGATGATAGCCCTTGCGATTACATGCTCAGAGTTCAGCTCGACGCTTGCCGTCAACTTTAAGAGTTCATCTTCAGGGATTAGGGAGATTACTTCACTCACACTGAATCTGCCAGTTGTTAATGTGCCTGTTTTATCGAAGACAACTGCATCAACATCCTTAATCATTTCAAAGGCGCGTCTATCACGTATGAGAACCCCGCTTCTCGCAGCGATGGATGTTGAGATGGCTATGACTAATGGTATTGCCAAGCCGAGGGCATGCGGGCAGGCGATTACAAGGACTGTAACCGCTCTTTCAAGAGCGGTGTCAACGGATCCGATAAGCGACCAGGCTGTGAACGATATGGCTCCAACAGCAACCGCGACATAGAATAGAAAGGCAGCTGCCCTGTTCGCCAAGTCTTGAGTACGCGACCTGCTTTCCTGAGCCTGCCTGACAATCTTAATCACTTGGGATAGGTAGGTCTCATCACCCGTCTTCTCCACTCTAACCTTCAAAATTCCTTCACCGTTTATGGCGCCGCCCACAACCTTGTCCCCAACTTTCTTGTATACTGGTTTTGATTCACCTGTCAATAGGGCCTCGCTGACAGACGATTCACCCTCTATAATGACCCCATCAGCCGGAATCTTCTCTCCGGGGCGAACAAGAACGATATCATATCTGCTCAGCTGCGAGGCAGGGATATCCGCAATTTCACCGTTCCTAACAACGTGGGCTATACTCGGCATTATGTGAACCAGCTCCTCCAGAGCCATGGAGGCGCCTAGAACGCTTTTAGCTTCGATCCAGTGTCCCAGAAGCATCACGTCGATGAGGGTTGCAATCTCCCAGAAAAAATCTTTCCCATCCGCCGCGGAAGCTGTTAGAGAGTAGAACATGGCCGCTGAGATCGCTGTGCCTACAAGAGTCATCATACCCGGCTGTTTATTCCTAACCTCCTGAAGTAGCCCATTAAGGAAGGGCCATCCGCCGTAAACGTAAATGATAATCGAGAAGATGGATAAAATCATTTTTTGGAAGGGAACTTGGATCCACTCAAGCCCAAACCACATCTGAACCATTCTTGATAGGAGCAGTATTGGGACGGTCAGAAAGAGCGAAACCCGGAATCTCCTCTTAAACTCTGCCAAGTGACGCACATCATGATGGCTGTGATTGTGCAATCTCTCACCTGCTAACTCCTAGAAATTATTTTCCTGTTTAAATGATTCTTAGATTATAGCGCGGTTTTCCTTGCCTTTACACACCTAGTATTTAATGAAGTAGATGGTCGGTCTCTATGGGATAGGAAATTACGGATGATGCTGTAAGGGCAGGGCGAACCTTGAGAAAATTGAGAACCATAGTTTTTCTTGATGTGCAAACTAAATCAGAGCGTAGATATCTCCATTCTCCTCAATCTTCAGCTCTATCTTTCTTAAGGGATGTTTGGGCATTCCAAGCTGAGGTTTGCCTGTTTTAGGGTCATAGATGCCGTCATGTAGTGTGCACCAGATTTTTCCCGTGTAGCGGTTCCACTCAACCTCGGCTTGAAGATGTGTGCATAAGGCATCATAAGCCACAAATCCTTCCTCTAGATGGATTAGTATGCCAGGCCTCTCGGTTCCCTTTTCATCACCAACGGGGTATGAGAACTTTTTTGCCTCGCCAACAGGTATCCTTTTAGAGTTACCAATATATACCATTCTAACGATTTTCTCGGCCATTCATATCCCCACAATTCTTTGGGGCTTGAAGTATATTAACCTTGACGTGGTTGCCTGCGATTAAAGGTATTCTATGCCAGAATGCGGCATATGTGAGGAGGCAATGAAAACTTAAATCTCCATTCTCAGATACTAAGAAATGGGTGCGTTCATGTCTAATGTATTGGATGTTAATGCTGAAGACTGGGAGATGGAGGTTCTAGCATCTAGCATCCTGACGGTCGTTGACTTCTGGCATGAGAGGTGCCCGTGGTGTATTAGGTTGAATCCAATCTTTGAGGAGGTTGCAGAAAAGTACGGGGACAGGGTAAAGTTTGTGAGGTTCAATGTTCTTAAGAATCCTAATAATAGAGAGGTTGCGATAAGAAACGGCGTCTTAGGTACGCCTACGATCGCTTTTTACTGCGATGGGAAATATCTGGGTTCGGTGGTCGGCTTTTTATCAAAGACCGATCTTGAACATGCTGTCGAGGATTTTATGAGACGTTACAGAGAATGTGTCAAGCAGAGTACAGGGCTTAAGTGATAAGAGGCCTCGACGAATCTTTCATCTTAGAAGAGATGAGGTACCGGTATGCTGAGAGCGCTGCTTTGCAGCCCTCGCCAGCCGCTATAATTATCTGCTTTTCTGGAACGCTTGTCACGTCTCCTGCTGCGAAGAGTCCAGGGTAGCTTGTTTCACATGCACAGTTTACGATTATTTCTCCCCACTTGTTCTTCTCGACGAAATCAATCATTCCAGAGTTGGGCGCGGATCCGATCTCGATGAAGACTCCTTGAACTGGTAAAATGGATGTTACTCCTCCTCTTTCAACTTTAATCCCATTTACCGTTCTATCGCCTGTGATCTCAAGAACTCTCGTACCAAGCCAAACCTCAACCTTCCCCGTTGCTAGGGCCCTTTCAACTAGTATGGGATCGGCTTTGAGTTGAGGCATAACCTCGATTAGGTATATCTTACTTGCGATCCTTGTCAGTTGTAGGGTTGCTTCTAGGCCAGAGTTTCCTCCGCCGACTACGGCTACGTCCATATTCTCGAAGAGCGGCGCGTCACACGTTGCACAGTATGTTACCCCCCTATTTCTAAGCTCCCTCTCCCCCGGGACATTGAGCTCCCTTGGTCTCCTACCAGTTGCAACGATAACTGTTCTGCTCCTATACTCGGAACGGTCCGTCTTGACAAGGAACATGCCGTTCAGAGGCTTGACCGATTTAACTTCCTCCATCTTCAGTTCGAAGCTGTAACGGTTCAGATGCTCGTAGAACTTTGCCGCAAGTTCCTCCCCGGTTATGTATTGGAAGCCAGTGTAGTTCTCAACCCCGGATGAATAGGTGACCTGACCGCCAACATTCAGGGTTAGCACAACGAAGTTCATCCTCTTCCTGGCTGCGTATATGGCTGCGGTTATCCCTGCTGGGCCTGCGCCAACAATCACGAGATCATAGACTCCGTTAGAACCGCTCATACTGCTTCACCCACATCTTATAGCATATTTTGCTTAAGCCTTTTTATAAGATCTATGACCCTCTGTTTTATTTCGTCCCTTATCTTCCTAGCCTCTCCAAGCGTCATCCTCGCAGGGTCAGGGATATTCCACTCCTCGATGTGCTTAGCATAGACTATCGGGCATAGAGCGCCACTACAAACTATGACAGCAACATCAGCATTTTCTTGGAGTTTTCTTGTAATGAGCTTCGGCTTCTTGCGGCTTATATTTATCCCATCCTCAAGCATAAGCTTAACCGCATTGGGATGAACTTTATCCGCTGGTTGAATACCTGCGCTTACAGCTCTCCAGCCTTCAGGCGCATACTTATTGAAGTAGGCTTCAGCGATCTGGCTCCTGAAACTGTTCTCTACGCAGACAAATAAGACGGTTTTCAACCAACTCAACCTCATAAGATAAGGTCCTTTAATTATTTTGAACTCTGAATAAAATAAGGATTGATTATATAGTTTTTATAGGTTTATTTGGTAGGTGTGGCTAAGCCGCCGCACTGAGATTTGAGATGGTCGCGTATTTTTCCTTAAGATGTAGAGGATGAGGCTGCTGACCGCGTTTTCTTGAAAACTGGTAACGCGAGGGAAATGCTTATTAAAAAAGGTTTATTGAGAATGCTGATCTAAGATGTTCGAGTGGTTGGGGCCATTTGGAAATGCGCTGATCCTATTAGTAACGCTCTTTATTCTTGATCGTTCAAGCGACTTAGCCGTTGAAAACGCCGTCAGGGTTGCAGATATTACTGGTCTGGGAAAAACTGTTGTAGGTTTTATCTTGGTTGCTATGACTACGACGCTGCCTGAACTAAGCGTGTCAGTTCTTGTTGCGGTTGGGTTGGAGGATGTTGGTGTAGCTGTTGGGAATGCTCTAGGCTCGAATATAGTTAACATATGCCTTATTTTAGGCTTGACTTTTCTAATAGTCTCCCTGATAAGGAAAAGAGGGGCACATTTAGAGGTTAAAGAGGAGGTGGAAACCCTTTACTTCGGGCTTTTCATGGCCTCAATGGTTCCTCTAATCCTGATCTACGTGGGGTATGTGAGCAGGATAGTAGGCTGTTCTCTCATAGCGCTCTTCATATATAACCTATACAGGGTCTCAAGGAAGAGGAGAATCGAGAACGCGGATGCTCAGGATGGAAGGGATGATAAACTTGCTCGCCACGTCCTCTTAACCATAATTGGTGTGTTTATTCTAATTGTAAGCGCATCCATATTTGTGAATTCAGCCTCATACATTGCAGAGTATATGGGGATCCCAAAAGTGGTTATTGGCGCCACAATAGTTGCCTTTGGAACAAGCCTGCCAGAGTTTGCAAACAGTTTAAAATCGTCTCTTAAGGGGCATGCGGAGCTGGCTTTAGGAAATATTGTCGGGTCATGCTTCATGAACGTAACCCTCATCTTGGGAACGGCTTTGATAGGCCAGAATTTCAGGGTAAATATGGCTGCCTTCACTGGCTTAGCTGTTTATGCGCTTATATCCTGCTTATTACTATGGTATTTCATCTCGAGTAAAAGAATAAGCTGGAAGGAGGGGGCGATCCTCCTCTCCTTATACCTGATCTTCTTGGTCGAGATCCTTGGAGGATACAGAGAATAAGATTGATGACAATAGAACCTATCGTATATCATGCGCTTAAAGGTTGCCAACCTTTTGGCAAGATGTTTGTTGAAGCCAGTATTAGTGACTAAGCTTCTTAAATTGTTCTCCGTAAATGTGAGATAGGATTGTTCAATTTCCCCTGAGATGCTTAAACATCACTTCCACGGAGCTGATGATAGTGTTATTTGCGCCTAATGATCATCCTTCCCAGTCTAAAAGTCTCTTTTCGCCCTCTATCCTCTTTATATCCTTGGTTACTTCCATTGTTCCCAGATATCCGTCGTCCTTATCCCTGACTGCAAAATATCTTATATGTATTAGGCGACCGTGAGATTGGATCCATAATTCCGCAACATCCTTCTCGCCCTTTTTGAAGGCTTCCAATATCCTGTTGACTATGTGGATGCTTTTTTGTGGGTGGCAAAGCTGCACCCTTCTGCCGATGATTGATTTTGTTCTCACTAATATACGTTTGTCAGCTTTGTTAAAGTATTGTACAGCATCATCCTTATCAACAAAAGTTATGTCGAATGGTAAAGTGTTCAGGATGGCATCAATCTCCTCTTCCGTCAACGATCCAGTCTCAAACTGTAGCAGGTCTTCCCTTCCAGTCTGCCTCTCAACAACTACTCTCGGGGTGGGCGCCGCAGTCTTAGATATTAAATGCTTTGGAGTGAAGCAGCAGTAACCGATTTCATCGAAGTCAGCCATCATAGTAGACCATTCCTGCTCATTTGTAATGACACGTAGGGCCGTGGGAAAAAGAATAGTATTCTCCTTGAATATGTGGCTTTCGAGCAAATTGCTTATGGTACTAGCCAGTTCCATGAGCCGCTTCTTAAATTCTGGAAAACTAATGCTTTCAGAGTTTTCAACAAGTTCCTTAAGCCGCCTCTTCTTCTCCCTAAGCTGATTGTGCTCTATCCACATTATCGCGGGCGGTTCGTTTACTCCATGCCTCTCTAAAGCTGGGAAAAGGGAGTTCTCCTCTCTTAAATAGTGTTTTTCAGCGTCTAAAAGATCTTCTATAATTTGTCCCAGTTGTGTTAACTCTTCTCTAGCGGCTTCAAAGTTTTCAAGGACTTACAACATCTCAGCCGATGATTTGAGATTTCTTGTAATTTTCTGAAGCATCATATGTTCCTCAATGAGTATGCCGATGGGACTTTCTGGAATAGCATCAAGCTTCTGCTTTTCCAATTGCTCCCTAAAGACTTCTAAATGCAGATCGCAAAGCTTCTGTATATCCTCCCTAGATAAACCCTCGCTTACAATCTCCTGCTCTATTTTAGCAATCTCGAGTGGACTAACACTCTCAAGAAATTGCATAAACCTATCCTTAACTTGGTTTGGGGGCACTCCGGCATGTATTAGCCCAATAATCTCTTTAAGAGCCTTTTTACGGTCTTCCTCAGTTAATCTTCCCCTCATTATTCCTACCATTAAATCCCGAACGTCTGGAATCTTTCCTTCATCAACCGATTATTGATCGCTAAAGAATTTAATGGGCTGCCAATTAATTTGGTTTTTTCTTATTATGCCTGAACCCATACCGTAGAATTCGAGAAATTGCAAAGTTTCGTTGCAATTTTGGGTTAATTGCTTTCTAACCATGGCAGGTTTGGATGCTTTAACTATGCTGTAATTATTTGGTTGATGTTAAGGTTTAGGACTATCTCTGCTATGTCGCTTGCGTACTCAGCAGTTCTCCGTATACTCTCCATTATCATCCTCATGTTAGAAATATCGGTCTGCTTGACCTTGGATTGGGCCTCCCTTATTATTTTACTCTCTATTAGCGATATTGTTTTTGCTTTAGAGATTACTTGGTCGGCCATGAAATAGTCTCTCTTAAAGAGTGATTTTATCGCGTCCTCGAAAACCGTTTTTGCGAAGATGCTTACTTCCATAATTTTCTGGAAGATCTCTTCATTTGGTTCTTCCTCGAGGAGTAATACATTTCCAGCTATACTTGCTGCATGATCCGCGATTCTTTCAACCGATTTTACTATAACTCTGTAGCCGAGGCAGTCCCGCGGGCTGGAGAGTCCGATATCCCTGAGGATCTTCTCGTCTTGAGCAGCTGCCTTCAATTGTCGTATCACGTAAAGGTTAAACCTGTCTACTTCGTCGTCTAGCTGGACGACTTCTTGTGCAAGATTTCTATCCAAGCTCCTTAACGCCTTTATTGCGTCTTCATGCATGGATGCGGCTATCAGGCACATGCGTCTCAAAGCGCTTTCAACAGAGATCTCTGGATAGCCTATCAGTATTTGCATTTTAATTTCGTTCGGGGTCTCCGAAATTATTTCTGTGCCAACTAATTTTTTACGAACTAAATCCTTTATTGCGTTTCTTTGCGCTGCGCTTATCCGTTCATCCTTGGCCAGCACCCTTATCGAGCTATATCCGACTAGGTATAATGATATGATCTGCCTTGTTATTATGTCTGGGTCATCACTCTCCGAGATCTTTAGGGTTGCCTCAAAATTCTTTGTCTCGGTCTTCGCCACTTCTTTAGGTGTTAAGATTAGTGAGCCATTTTTTTGTGAGACGATTATCTGGCTTCCGGCGTTTAATCCATGCGAAGTTACCCATTTCTTTGGAAGGGAAATAATGTACGTGGATTTTCCAGTAAATTGTATTTTTCTTATCTCTTCAGCTGATTGATCCATCATATTTAATGATCCCATCTATATAGTCAATCTATCACTATATTATCTAATCAGGAAACCTATAAGTTTTTTCTGACATAAATATAGTGCCCGAGGTGAAATAAATGAGCAAGGGTAAGTATAGAGGTGTTTCCAATGTTGTTTCAATAGGCGCGATGATTATATTTTTGATAGTCGGGCTAATCGCTGGATACTATATAGGCGCCAGTACAACGGCCACGCCGCAAGAACTTCTGGAGGATAGTGCTTGGCGGACATCCAAAATAACTCTCTCAGGGTCAACCACAGTTCTACCAATAGCCAATGCCTGCGCAATAGTGTTCATGAACAAGTATAACGCTACCACGATCACTGTGCAAGGCGGAGGAAGTGGAGTCGGCTATAGCAATGTTATAGACGGGGTTGTGGATATAGGAATGGCTTCAAGGGAGCCGAAGAAAACAGAGATAGACAATGCCAGAAACAAGAGTGTTGACCTCTGGTTGCATCCCATAGCATTAGACGCCGTCTGCGTTGTCGTTCACCCCTCAGTTAGCAGTTCTCTGAATCTGACATTGCAGGAGGTGGGCAAAATATTCGCGGGCATATACACCTATTGGGACGAAGTTAGACCTGGACTGCCCCACAAAGAAATAGTCGTTGTCGTCAGGGAACCCGGTTCAGGCACAAGAGGCACTTTTGAGGAATATACAATGCAGCCATGGAAATATAATGTGACGGCAAAGGCAAGTGTGCAGCCAAGCAACCCGGCGGTTAGGAATAAGGTTGAGACTACACCGTATTCTATAGGTTACGTGAGCTATGGTTTTCTAAGCCAGCAAATGGTCCCCGTTGCTTTAGCAAAGGAATATGGAAAACCTTATGTATACCCAACAATTGAATCTATCGCAAGTGGTGAGTTTCCGATTTCACGATACCTATACTTTGTAACGAATGGTCAACCGCCAAGCGGGTCTCTGGCAGACAGGTTCATAGACTTCGTAAAAAGTAGTGAGGGACAGCGAATAGTTGAGGAATGTGGATACCTAATGCTGCCCTACCTGTACCCTAGACTCTAGGCGATATACAATGCTGGAAGTTAAAAAGCCTATAATAAACCGTATTTTTTTAAAGTATTTTAGAAAAGAGCCTGCCGAGATTATCTCGTTTTTCTGCGCGTCTTTTTCAATCATCATCCTATTATTGATGCTGATCTTCATAGCCAAAGAAGGCTTTCAAGCTTTTTCAACTTTCGGTTTAGACTTCATAATAGGGCAGAGGTGGGAAACAAATGAGCATTTATTTGGAGCCTTTCCCCTAATCTACGGCTCTATAATGGTTGTGTCAGGCGCTCTTGCATTAGCTATCCCGATAGGTGTTGCCACCGCAATATTCATATCTGAGGTCTTACCCTTCTCGATAAGAGACATAATAAAATCAATTATTGAGCTGCTTGCCTCCATCCCCTCAATAATTTATGGGTTCATAGGCCTAGTATACTTGGTTCCGAGAATAGCATTAGTCTTCGGAATCTCATCTGGCACCGTCGCCTTAACAGCTTCAATCTTATTGTCCATTATGATAGTACCAACGATCATATCCGTTTCAGGTGAGATATTATCCGCTGTTCCAAAGGAGTATAAGGAGGCTGCGTTAGCTCTAGGTGCAACAAGATGGCAAATGATAAGGAGCGTTGTTATTCCACTAGCTAAGTCAGGTATCCTCGCAAGCATCATGCTAGGCTTTGGAAGGGCGATTGGCGAGACGGTCGCCGTGTTGATGGTTGCTGGCAACGTGGCGATGGTTCCGACGCCTCCGTGGAATTTCCTGTCGCCAGTATACCCTTTGACAGCAGTCATAGCGATGCAGATGGGCGAAGCCGCTGTCGGAAGCCTAGAATATAGCGCATTATTCGGCCTAGGATTAATCTTGTTCATAGTGGCGTTTATCGTGAACACCGCAGCTGATCTGATCATAAAAAAGGAGATAAGGAGTGGGGGTCGTAGAAAATGAGAAGATTGTATAAGGAAAACGTGATTTTTGCGGCTCTTGGGATCCCGACTGTTATTTGCTTAGCTGCATTCTTCATGATTCTCCTCATTCTTTTAAGCGGTATTGGAACACTCAGGTTAGATCTCTTAACAACCAGTGCGCTGAGAGGCGGATTATTCGAAATGATCGTGGGAACCGTCTACCTACTCTTAGGTGCAATGGGGATTGCCGCTCCCATTGGAATTCTAGCCGCCATATATCTCGCTGAATATGCTCCCCGCGGGAACCTGACACGAATGATCGATCAATCCATCAACAATCTGGCTGGGGTGCCATCTATAGTTATAGGACTTTTTGGTTACACAGTCTTTTGCAGGCAATTGGGGTTGGGTATTTCACTTGCAGCTGGATGGTTGACATTAACTTTAATGATGCTTCCGATAATCATTAGGGGGACGGAGGAATCTATGAGGATGGTGCCTGAAACCTTTAAGGAAGCCGCCTTGGCGTTAGGGGCGACCAAGTGGAGTGCAATATGCTCGATGAAGGTCTCAACAGCTGCGCCTGGCATAATTACAAGCGTGTTATTAGGCATCGTTAGGGTTGCAGGAGAGACTGCGGCGATATTATTTACAGCATGCGTCATAATTACAAGAGGCCTGCCTAAATCGCCCTTAGAGCCTGTGATGGCGCTAGCGTATAATCTCTTCGTGAAAATTGCGGCTTTAGGCGAGCCGCCTGAGAAAGTATTTGGAATCGCATTAATATTATTCTTCATAGTTATCTTATTTGCTGCGGCCGCGATAGTTCTAAGGGTTTACTATAGGAGAAGACAACCATGGCTAAGATAGACATCAGGAAACTCAATGTTTGGTTTAGAGACCTTCATGTTCTAAAGGACATAGACCTGCAAATAAAGGAGAATGCGGTGACGGCGATTATGGGCCCCTCAGGATGTGGGAAAACCACTTTGATAAGGGCTATAAATAGAATGAATGAATTAATCGGCGGATGCCATACAAGCGGAGAGGTATACATAGACGGCAAGAACATTTATGATGAAGATACGAATGTGTATGAGTTGCGAAGAAAGGTTGGGATGGTTTTTCAGAAACCAAACCCCTTTCCAAAGTCTATCCGCGAAAATGTGGCATTTGGGCTCAAGATTCATAAAACTGTAAGCCATAATGATATGGATAAAGTGATAGAGGAAAGCCTTAGAGAGGCCGCGCTCTGGGAGGAAGTTAAGGATAGGTTGGATGATGATGCCTTCAGCCTGTCTGGCGGTCAGCAGCAGAGGCTCTGCATCGCAAGAGCATTGGCGGTGAAACCTGAGATTATACTTATGGATGAGCCCTGCAGCGCCCTTGACCCTATTGCCACGGCGAAGATAGAGGCCTTAATCAGGCAGCTAAGTGAGAAGTACACAGTCGTTATAGTTACGCATAATTTGCAGCAGGCTGCTAGGGTCTCTGATTATGCGGCTTTTATGTATTTGGGTCAGGTGATAGAATATGATGAGACTCGACGAATATTTGAGAATCCGAAGAACGAGTTGACTGAGAAGTATATTACTGGAGAATTTGGTTGAGGTGTAAAATTGTGAGTAGGATTATTGATGCCGGCCTTGAAGAGCTTTCGGCTACACTTCACAAGATGGGAAAACTTGCATATCGTATCGTCTCAATGTCCTTGACGGAGTGTCTTGAGGGTGAAGACCTACACGAGGAGGTCCGCGAAATGTCTGATATGCTTGTTGCTATGGCTGATGATGTTGAAGACAAAGCGTTTGAGCTCATCGCGAGGTTTCAGCCAGTGGCCTCGGATTTGAGAACAATAAAATCCTACATGAAAATAGCCTACGACTTCGCCCGTTTTGGAAGGTATGCGCTCGACATATCCTACACGAACAAGCGGCTGGAAGGTGTGAAGAGCTGCGAGAAATGGGTGAACTTGCATATTCATGAGATGGGTGAGAGAACGCTGGAGATGATAAGATTAAGTGCTGACGCTCTTAGGAGCCATGACCCCAAACTTGCTGAGAAAATATCTGAGAAGGAAAATGAGGTGGACAACCTGTATTTTGATTTTCTTAATAAGTTGATGGAAGAGAAGGACGCCGCGATCAGGTGTGTGGTTTCAAGCGTCCTAATAGTTAGATATCTAGAACGGATAGCAGATCATGCAACTTACATCTGCGAATCGATAATTTACATCGCAACAGGGAGGAAGGTTGTTTTAAGATGATCTCTCGTAACAAATCCGGTTTTCGGATTGTAGGGAGGTGAAGATTGTTGGAGAAGAGAAGCTACTCTTGGTTTGAGAAGCAACGCAAGACCAGGGCGCTGGAACTGGCAGAGAGACAGATAGTGAAGGCTCTTGACACGGTGACGCAGTTGCAGAAGGCTGTCCAGAGTCTAACAGTTGGAGCCAAGGAGGAAGCGGACCAAAATATAGAGCGTCTATTCAAGACCGAAGAAGAAGTTGACAACTTGAGGAGAGAGATCTTCAAAGAGATGTCAAAGCATATCGCATTGTATGCGGATTACCGCGAAGACATCTTGCACCTCGTCAAAAGGCTGGATACCTTCGCAGATTTTGTAAAGGACGCTGCGAGGTGTCTGAGGGTTCTTCAGGATACGCAGGTGCCGCGAGAGATAATTCAGAGTATCTTGCAAATGACCTCGACATTAGCTGAGTGCACATCAGCCCTTCGAGCAAGCATAGAGAACGTCTTGTCCGCCAGGGATGAAGCTTTGAAATATGCATCGAAGGTTGAGGAGATCGAAGACGAGATAGATAAGGAATACTTGGCGATAAAAAAGATGCTCATAACCTATGGGGGGCAAGTGAACGTCGGGGCCTCTATAATCGTTGACGACCTTATAGAATTTATAGAGCAAGCGGCGGATATGTGCGCGGACACCGCGGATTATATTGTTATACTCTCAAGTGGATAATGAAAATGAAATAAGCAACCATTCGGCAATAACAACGATAAATGCTTCTCTCAGCAATTGCTTATCATCTTACTTGATTCCGAGCACAATTTCTCTTTTTCTAAGAAATTAATACTGTATTATGGATTTCACAAGCTTAATTGGTGGAAGAATAGGTGATATTCCTCTAGGCGAGAGCGTTAAGGGTATCTACTTGTGGATGGCGTATACGCGTTTCTTTGGGCTGTTCCGTTGACTTTAACCCTTTTGCTTATTCTTATCGTTCTTCACATGTATCGGCAGGATGGGAATAAGCAGAAGTTGATGTTCATTATAAGTTTGGGATTCGCCTTTGTTGGCGGTGTCCACTCAATGTTGAAGTCCGCTGGTTTTTCAACCTTCTTGGAGAGATCCTATCAGTGGTCGTTTATGCCTATCACATTTGCTATTTTATTGGCAAGTTTATCCACCCTTTTAAAGATGAAGAGTTTTGATAAGCCGTTCAGATGGTTTCTAGGTGTTGCAGGCTTGTCTGCAGTTATGTTGGCGTCGCCGTTCTCGCTTGGAGCCGAGTATGAAATGCTGTATCTCGTCTTGATCTACACGTTGGCCTTACTCGCATTTCTGATATTGCTCTTCCTTGTGGTGAGAAGACGGGATCTAATAGCCTTCCTTTTTCTGCTGACGCTTCTATCCTACATGCTCACTGGGATCTCGGTTGGGATGGGCTGGGCTGAGGAATTAACGATTGTCTTCGCGTCCTATGGGCATGTGCCGATGGGCTTAGTATTCGTGGTTAGCAAACACTTCGGAAGCAGCCTCGCGTCCTTAATGGTTGTTCAAAAAGAGCTTGAGGAGACTAGGAGAAAATTAGATGCTGCGCAGGAGAAACTTTTGAAGGCTGAAAGGTTAGCGGCAATAGGCGAATTGGCATGCATGGTTGGACATGATCTGCGGAACCCCTTAACCAGTATGGCTGCCGCTGCGCATTACATAAACGCCAAAGCCTCTTCTAAGCTTAGTGGGAGGGAAAGAGAGATGCTTGGGATAATACTTGAGGGTGTGAAACGTGCCGACAAGATCATCAACGACCTATTGGACTATTCGCGGGAAGTCGTCATTGTGCCGAGGCAGGCGGAGCTGAGGCAGATAATAATGGAGGCTCTACGTTTAGCCAGGGTTCCTGAAAAGGTTGATGTCGAAATCTCTATGGAGAATCTGCCGAGTGTGACGGTTGATGCTGAAAAGATGCGAAGGGTCTTCCTGAACCTAATGCAGAACGCTATAGACGCTATGCCGAATGGTGGAACCCTGAGAATCCGAGGCAAGAAAATTGGAGAAGAAATTCAAGTAGCCTTTGAGGATAGTGGAGTAGGCATGTCAAAGGAGATCCAAGAGAAGATCTGGTCACCCCTATTCACGACAAAAGCCCAAGGCATGGGTCTAGGGCTCCCAATATGTAAACGCTTCATAGAAGCGCATGGCGGAAGAATCTCAGTGAAAAGCAAACCTGGAAAGGGAACAACCTTCACGATACGGATTCCATTAAAACCTTTGGTAAGGAAGTCAAGTCCTCCAATAGCCTTTCCCATCATCTATGATTAAGGGTGGGCTTGGGAATAGACCCACTTCTGTTGGATAAAATTCGGCAAAACTTCTCCTTTAACCATTAGGACTATTAGGAGTGGCTGAAAGAAGTTTTGAAAATGCTATTTTACATAATTTATTACATCTCTTCTTCTAGGTTTTGGCGGCGGGTTCTCATCCTTGTATCCTAGGGATATTGTGCATATATGCTCATATCCTTCTGGGATCCCTAATTCTCTTTTAAGCCTCTGTCCCTTCTCTGATGCAAAAATTAATTCGGTTATTGCCATTACATGTGAGCCTAGGCCGAGGGATTCTGCGGAAATCATTATGTTCTCTGCGGCTGCCGCGCAGTCAAACTCGACAAACCTGGCCGACTTATCGGCTGTGATTAGTATCACTGTTGGAGCGCACCCGAAGGGATTGAAGCTGGGATCCTTGGCTCTGTCAACCAAAAATTCTACTCCTGAATTTAGCATGTTCCCCCTCAAAATGTCAATCATCTGGGCAAGGATGCTTCTGTTCTGTATAACTGTGAAATGCCACTTTTGCTGGTTTCTAGCATTAGGCGCATGAATGGCGCACTCTAATATCTCATCTAATATCTTGTCAGGTATTTGTTCAGTCCTAAACCTTCTGATGCTCCTCCTACTCTTGATGGCTCTAATAGTCTCATTCATAAACATCACCGCCTACTCATATGCGCTGATTTAAGATTTAAAACAGATTTATATGGAGAGTGCTCCAGCCGAATTCATCCTTTCCGACTTGTGGTTTACCTCGGTAAGTGCTTGCATCCATTCAGATCTATGTGAGATTAGCAATAGTCTAGGATCAGTCAATAGTGATTTAGAAGTAATGGATGTCGAACTCAGCCTCTGGAAGAAGTCTAGTGCGTCTATGGTCGTGATTGAGGTCTTATTTGCCAGTATGATGGGTCTAGTGTAATCATCTATTTTTGGATGCAATGTATGTTAACGTTTTTGCTATTTCTTCCTTTGAGATTAACCATTTTAGCTGAACGTTTTCTTCATATATGTAGATGAGTGGAACTTTGTATTTTTGCGCTAGTTCATAGTATGCTATGGTCGCGGGCTTGGTGGCTGAGGTGCAATCCATTATAACATTGAACTGTTTTATGAGGCTGATTAGCTGCTGTTCAATTTTCTCTTTGACAGCGTCGACATCTATAATTTCCTCCCTATAGCATAGTATCCAATTGTAGGGTAGTTTCAAGTCTTTCCACTCGTTGAGGGCTTCCGGAGATGTTACGACATAAATAAAATCTGGCCTTAAGCCCTCTTTTGCAAGCAGCCTAATTGCTACTGCTGGTTCCGGTTCCTCTCTCGCCTCTCTTCTTCCAAGAAGCCCGAGATACACTACTGGCACCTTTGTTTCCGGTTGATAGAGGAAACATAGCGGTGTCCTATAAGTTAGGCGATATGTTCCTTTCACCTCTTTCTCGATTACTCCAAATCTCTCAAGCCTATTCAGGTGGTGGTATAATACTGATCCCTTCACACCCGACGTTGCTTCTATCTCTGAGAACCTTGCTACTCCTCCTCTCCTAGCGATTGCCTCTGCAATTTTTCTACTGTTATCTTGTGAGAAGGCCCACTCATAATTTGGTGTTTCCTTGCATTCGGTGAGCATATGGTGTCCTCCACTCTTATTCATTTTAATAGTGTTCAACTCTATTTAAATAGAATTTCACTCGAGCAAAATTAGAATAATAATTTCTCATTTCCTAATGTTGGTGGTGTACATGATTTACAAGCATTTCTCTCCTGAGATGCGCAGTGGACCGCCCCCGATGACCAAAATTCCATTTTTTGAGGGGGCTATCATTAATGTTTTGCATCCAATATTTATAGAGCTTAAAAAGGGAGGCTTGCTTGAAAAGAGAATTAATTTTTTATTTATAATGATTAAAAATATTATTTGGGGCTGACAGGTTTTTGGATGAACTTGACGTCGTAAGAGTCTCTGCGCTACTTCATGATATTGGAAAGCTTGAATGCTGGGCTAATAGGAGACCTTGGTCTGAGCATGTTGAATACACATATAGGTTTGTGAAGGCCTGCTTTGGCGAGGAGATTGCGCTTCATGCGAAAAGGCATCATAGTGGGCCATCATATGCGGATGAATGTCTGCCAAAGGATGACGTAGAAAGAATAGTTTGTTTGGCTGACAATATTTCCTCCGGCGCAGATAGGCGGGATCAGCCCTCCAAGGGACCCTTTATACCGTCTCCGCCAGTGAAATTGACTCATACCCTTGCAGGGAATATTATCAGGAAGAGTACTGAGGCATCTCATTTGGCGTACTTGTCTCAGATGCTTCTTCGCAGCTTAGTTGATGCTGGCCGGAATTTTTCTGAAGACTCAAAGAGGGCGTATTCTAGGGTTTTCAACATATTGAAGGTTTCGGATCTTCGTTTCATTCCGGCAGATACTAGGGATGGGGTGAATGATGTTTCGCTTTGGAACCATTTGAAGCTGGCGGCGGCATTCGCGACATGCATATATCTTTCCGGAGGCTGGAGAGGGGACGATCCAAGTAGGTATGAATTCGCCCTCCTAAGCGGCGATGCTGACAGAATTTCCAATTTTATAAATGAGTCTCTACGCCTGCCTGATCTGAACGCTAGGAGCAGACTGATAATCAATGCAACCCTCAGGGCCAAGGAATCTCTGAGTGAAGTCTTGGGGCCTGAATGCGTCCTCTACGCGTCTGGAGGAAGTTTTCTTGCAATATCCCCGCCTGGTCTGGCTGAGAAGGCGCTAAATGTCGCCGAGGAAAGTTTTGTAGAGTCTGTTAACGGTCTTCTTTCAATCACCACTTGTTTCATCATTAGTAGTGGGGACAGACTCATGGATGCCTATGGTCAAGTGTGGAGGGAGGCGATTCAGAAGATGCGGCGGGAGAAAGGAACTCGACTACTCATTCCAAGGGTTGAATTGCAGGAGGATGTGGAGCCCTGCGATGTTTGTCGGATGCGGCCTGGAATGATGGAGGATAAGTTGAAGCTCCTGCCCATAGATGCTGCGCCGAGATTTGAGAGGCTCTGTGTTTCATGCTGGGGTCTTAGGGAGATGGGTAAGGGTGTTGAGCTTGAAAAACTGAAGGATGAGAGGAACCTTGTTGGGTGCATAAAAGCTGACGGTGACGGTGTCGGGAGATTGCTTGAAGGCGAAAAATTTGCTGAGAAGGGGAGGGCGTGCACTCCTTCAAGAATCTCAACTCTAAGCGATCTGATTCATGGGGTATTTGAGGAAAGATTCATAGATGTTCTTGAGAAGTTTGGCGGTGAACCCGTGTACATGGGAGGAGACGACCTATTAGCGTTTACGCCGGGTAATGCAGCCCTGGAATTCGCGAAGGAGGCGTACTCTGTTTTTAGACGGGAGATGGCGGGAGAATGCACGTTATCGGCAGGGGTTGCCATATTCGATTACAAGCTGCCTGTTTATGTTGGCGTTGAGGCTGCTGGATACTTGCTATCAAAGGCGAAGAGTGAGGGTAAAAATAAGATCGCATACGCTGCTATTGGCGGCGCTGGGGTGACATCAACTGAGCTGAGAATGGTTAAATCTTGGAGTTGGGACGCGCTGGATAAGATACTTGACATCGCCAATTTCATGCGTGCTAGCAGTATTTCATCCTCTCAACTTAGACGGGTAGCAGAGGCTGCGGCGAGTCGTAGAGGAAGTGGTGAGGGGCGTGTAAGAGCTGAGGTTCTAACCAAATATCTGGTGGGTAGAGAGTATCTGAGCTGGAGTGATGGAGAAAAGATCCTAAAGTATCTCGAGACAGACCTGTTGGCCGAAGCATATTTCGTTTACAACCTATTTAAAGGTAGTTTGGAGGATGTCGGAAGAAAAAATTTTTAAGGCTGAAGGTGAGGATCTCGCAAAGGTCTCGGTTAATTCTGGGATGGGCGCTAAGCAATTGCAGACAGTATACCGGCTTATAAAGACTAAGCCACTGCCATATGTGCAGGCGTACATCAAAAGGCAGATCGGCAGGGATGTCAAAGGGTTTGAAGGGTTCTCCAAGATGCTTGATCTCGTAGAAAAGTATGAGGAGGACAGGAGCTCGCTTGAGAAGGTTTTTATGTACGCTGTGATGCTGTACGACTACATTGAGAAGGAGCCAATACTAGGATTAAAGGCTATTGCTGAACCTGTCATCCGAAGGATTGTTGAGAGGAGGGGGGCTGAGCTGCAGGAAGTGAAGATGTCACTACGTGGCAAAAGCCTTGAGTTGAACGTTAAGATAAGCCGGTTCAATGAAAATCCGAAACTTTTGGCTTTGGAGATCCAGAACTCTCTGAAGAGCAGCCCTGAATTCTCCAGTTTGGATTTGAGAGTTTGGATTGATCAAAGATAATGGAGGTGAGAGATATGGTGTTTGAAAGGTTGGAGAGGAGAATCATAATCTCGGGGGAGATAGAAGCGGTGACTCCGATTCACATAGGGTCGGGAAAGCCTGAAGTTGATATCGGCGAAGTTGAATTACCAGTCCTGACTTCTCCAGATGGAAAGCCGTATATTCCAGGGTCTTCTTTGAAGGGCAGAGTGAGAAGCGAAGCTGAAAGGATAGCGCGTAAGAAGGGCATCGAGGTTTGTAGGCCGCCAGATGTGCGGGAGATGTGCGGCTCAAAGAAGAAGGACATCAAAGAGTTCTGCATTTGCTGCAGAATATTTGGGACAGCTGGGAAAATCTCCTGCGCAAGCAAAGTGAAGTTTAGGGATGCATACCCAATAGATAAAATTGATATACTATTAGAGAGGACTGGTATTGCCATAGATAGAGGAACCGGCACTGTGGCGAGTGGTGCACTCTACTCTATACAGGCGGTGCCCGCAGGTGCTAGATTCAGTTTGGAAATTGTTGCCGAGAACATTACCGATGATGAGCTTAAACTTTTTAAGGCTGCTTTGAAGTCTGTTGAGGACTCTGCTTTAGGCGGATCTTCGACACGAGGTTTTGGTAAGGTTAGGATAAAGATTAAGAGCGTTAAGGAGAGGACTGCTGGTTACTATCTTGGGGAGGAGGAAGAGAGGGAGATTAAGGGTGAGGAGCTGAGCAACTGGCTTCTTTCAAACTAGAGGCATAACAGATGAGTGTATTCTGCTATAAAATACGTGGTGTTCTGAGGGCTGTTACACCGCTTCACATAGGCTCTGGTTTGAGGACCGGTGTCATTAAGCGTTGCCGTGGTTATCTCCCGGGAGCGGTTCTCCGCGGAGCTGTTGGCACAGCTTTGATAAAGAGTGTTTGCAAACTTGATAGGCCTCTGATTAATCATGAGGATTGTGAGCACTTTGAAGACTGCCTCTATGCCCAGTTGTTTGGAGAGGAGTTCGGTAAGACTTCAAAGGTATTCTTCCGCTACTCTTATCCGCAGCATTTGATTTGTAATGGGGTCTTTGAGCCTAGCCCTATGACGCTCTTTAGGTGCATTAGTCCTCAGTGCAGGAGGGTTTTCGACGATTTCATTGCTCCAGATGTCTGTAAGTGCGGCGCATCAGTTAAGCCCTATAGGGGCTTTAAGTGTTCTGGATGCGGAGAACTTGATGATGAACCGGTTAAGATTGGCAGGTTAACTTTGACTGCCGTCGACCGAGAAAAGGTTTCAGCGGCGCAGATCAGGGTGTCTGATGCCGAAGCCGCTGGCACACTTCACACCCTTGAGGTTATAGAGTTTGGAAGCCGTTTCAGCTTTGAGATTGTTGTTCACAGGGATCTGGGCGGTGCTCTAAGCATTCTTAGGAACGTATTGGAGAGGGCTCTGCCAGATGAGGGGATTGGGGGGTCAAAGTCTAGGGGGCTTGGAAAGGTTGTCGTCGAGGATTTGAGGGTTGAGCATGTCGATACATCTTCTCTGGAGAGTTGGGCTGATGAATTTGCGGCGGACCGCTTTAGAGTCAGGCTTCTCTCCCCCCTATTGCTTGATGGCGGATCTCTTGACGGGGCATCACTGCTTGAGGCTGCGCGTAGGGCTTATTCATGGGCCTTCAGTGAGGGTAAGCCTAAGCTTCCCGACGTAAACCTGAGAAGATGGGTTGTGAGGGGCGAACTCTTCAGCGGATGGTCACTGAAGTTTAATAGGATGAGGCGTGTTGAACCAGCTGTCTCCGCAGGCTCAGTCTACGAGTTTGAATGTGACGTTAAGAGCAGAGAGTTGGCGCTAAGCCTAGCTGCGCTAGAGCATTATGCAATAGGAGCATATAAGCCTCATGGATGCGGACAGATAAGAATCGGGAAAGGCTGAAATATGCGACCTTGTAGGGGGTGATTGAGAAGTCATATAAGGTCTTCATCTTTTGCATTGGTTAAATTGCCCGCTATTTACAACGCCATCTGAATCTCGCCAGTCGATGAAAGCAGGGGATGCCGATGACCTTCGATGATCCTTAAAAACATTTTCGCAGTTACAAGATAATCGGAAAGCACCTCCAAAACAGTCAAAAATAAGAAGCGGATTGGACAGAAAGAAAAATAATAGGGTCGGATTCAATGACTCTAAAAAAGAAGAGAAGACTGAAACGACTAGGCGACTCCCAGTTCTTCGCCTCCTCTATGCTTCGATTCAATGACTCTAAAAAAGAAGAGAAGACTGAAACCAAACACCGCTCGACGAAGAAAAACTCAGCGACAAGCAGATTCAATGAC
>JANXEA010000003.1 GCA_025059045.1 Candidatus Bathyarchaeota archaeon
ATCTGTTTCACGTTTGACAAGACCTATTCTCATAAGATATCTCTCGATAAAGTAAGGTTCACTTGGATAACATGAAAAAGTTGGCACACCTAGCAATGCAGCCTCCGCGGTCATAGTTCCGCCAGCGCCAACGAATATTGAAGTGAAAGAGAGGAGGCTTGGGCCGTCAACCACTGAGCTGCAGACCACAGCCCTACCGCCGAATGATTCTTTAAACGTCTCAATCTGCGATTCGTATCTTGGGATAATGACAACTTGGACGTCCCTTGCACGGTTTAGGAGACAATCAATGGTTGGCGACAATATTGACTCCTTCAACGCCTTACCCAGCAGATACGCGGCAAAAGACTCCTCGGTCCTGAGAGTAATTATTGGTCTAGAAGCATCTAGCCCCAAAGTTTTCAGCACATTATCATTAGGTACGAAATCCTTCAGCCATGCCCATGGATCTAGGGCGCGATACTGGATTATCCTATCTTTTCGGATCCCATATTTCACCCAGGCGGTTCTCGGAATGAACTTAGAAGTTAACAGCATATCGGAAAGCGGTAACGTGAGCCTTGCCACAGCCTCGGCGTGCGGCGAATCATTCACGCATATGTGAGGTATCCCCAAACCAAAGGCAACCCTAGCCATCTCAGGCGATGAGAATGAGAGCGCAATGTCCGGTTCCTCCTCCTCGAAAAGTTCAGCCATCTCTAAGATCCGCCGCGCACTAGCCTTCAATTTCCCGCTTAGCTCTCGACCTCCATGCTCACCTATGATCTTCGCATGGATACCCTTCATCCTAAGCATCTCTGTAACCTCACGGTACCGCCTAGATACTAGGAGAACTTCATGACTCTTCTCTTCCATCTTCTCCGCAACTTTTTTGAATAGCATACACTGCTTCGGAGTCAAAACGTCTATTATCACCTTCAACATGCATCACCTATCTTCTTCGGAACCCAAACTGCCTATGTTAGGAACCTTTTTCAATAACAGACTTAATCGTACGCCAAAACATTCTCCTTACAATCTCCCTCCAGATCCAAAGCCATAAAATGACAAGCAGCCCTGCGAAGATAACCTTCAGCGCGGCGGTTAAAAAAGTGTCAGTCGGAAACGGCATCTCAAATGGGACTATAACGGATGAAATGAGCCATAGTCCGAAGAGCATACATGCCCAGACGAAAAGCAGGATTATGGATAGATCGAGGATCCTTCTCATCATCAGATCTTCACCAAGATAAGGTATGCTGTCAACAAGGAGAGGAAGCCAGCAAATGTGGAGAGAACAAAGAATATTAGTGTAGCCTCATCCTCTCTCAGCGGCCCCCTAGAAAGTATGAGACGCGCCAACGTTATTGGAGCCTTTGGATCCATAGTTGCCATCAGCCTCCCATCTTCGAGCACCATAACCGGTCTCGCAACCTCGCGTCTCTCATAAAGCCGACCGATGGAAGATAACCCGTAAAATGCATTCATAATCTGAGGGAAAAAGGCTACAACGGCAATAACCTCCATCTGACCGATAATCGCTATCGCGCCTAGAGACGCGCCGATGCATAGGCTGCCCACATCCCCTGAGAAGACCTTCGAGGGATATCGGTTATAGTAATAAAGGACGAGTAATGGTCCAAGCAGGCAGAGGCAGAGGATTATAGAGTCGCTGCGGCCTAGCATTATGGCTGAGACTAGTAGGAAGATTGTTGCTATAGTGCATGTGCCGGACATGGTTCCATTGAATGGATCCATCATGTTGACCGCGTTGGAGGTGACGGCGATGGCTATTGGAATGAGGAAGGGATAGACGACGTAAAGACGAGTCTGCCCAACTAAGGGGAAAATAGGGTGAGGGGCATACGTTCCAAAAACAAGAATGGGAACACCTGAAAGCAGGGTTAACAATGGCTTAATCTTCGCGTTCAAGGTCTTCAAGTCGTCGATGATGCCTATGACCCCTGCGATAAGTGCGGTTGCAAAGAAGCTCAGAAAAATATGGATCCTTTCAGGCCATAACATGAGGGCCGACGAGACGCTTACCGCCAACCCGATCAGCACTACTAGACCGCCCATCTCAGGAACCTTTGGCCTATCCGGCTTATGAACATCGACACCGCAGACACCGATCCTCCTCATCCACCTGAGGAAGGAGGGCATAATCAGGAAAGAGGCCAGGAAACCGGAGAGGAGGATGATTAGATCCTTAAACATCTTTTAATTCACTATCCATGAACCGAGACCTTTTCCTTAAAATTCACGAGATCTTCACCTATATATCTTATCTATCATAAGGCAGCTGGTAAAATTTAATTAAAGGTTGGGAATTAAGTAAATCTTTGAATTTAGATGCGGGGGTTGCCAAGCCAGGTCAAAGGCGCAGCCCTGAGGCGGCTGTCCCAAAGGGGTTCGTGGGTTCAAATCCCACCCCCCGCACCAATCGTATTCCTCAGACCAAAAGTTTTCCACATAATAACTTGCGCCACTAAAAGCTGGTAGTTTGGTGTTAATCAAGGCTTTATCCTTATATATTACTAACGTTAAATGATGTTAACTATGCCGCGTTCTGCAATACTTATGGCTGCTCAACAATTCATGACCAAAGAGTTAATTTCTTACGAGGATGAACTATTCACCTTACTTTTCCATGATATTGAAAATTTCTCTGCTAATCGCGCTTCAATGATAATTGATCAAGAACGCAGATTTTCTATTTATGGCACAAGAGGGGTTGGGAAAACAACAGCAATGCAGGGCATACTTTTGGAAACGCTTCTGCAATCTCGAGATTTGAAGGTTCTGCCTATTTCAGTCACAGTTA
>JANXEA010000004.1 GCA_025059045.1 Candidatus Bathyarchaeota archaeon
ACAATTGTCGCATGCCTGTTGCCCTCTCTCCTAATATGGTTGCTAACGATAACTCTTCCAAGAACAATTTTTGCGAGGCTCAAGATTGGGCAGGCCGTAAAGTTCTATTGGTCTTTCCCACTGCCTTTATCAGTCCTCTCCGTACTATTATCCTTGATTAGGATATAGTGTATGGTGACAAATTATGAGGCTTGGAAGAATGTTGCGTGTGGCTTTGGGCGCCCTTCTCCAAAAACCA
The DNA here is from genome assembly GCA_025059045.1 of Candidatus Bathyarchaeota archaeon. Classification (NCBI taxonomy): domain Archaea; kingdom Thermoproteati; phylum Candidatus Bathyarchaeota; species Candidatus Bathyarchaeota archaeon. The sequence goes on from JANXEA010000004.1 coordinate 239, forward strand.
GTAACCGTTAGATATCTAACCAAGCATGGTGAGAAGGTGCCTATACCCGACCGGTATAGGGGGAAGATAATCTACGACAAAGACGCTTGCATAGGATGCCTTTTATGCATCCGAACATGCCCCAGCGGAGTTATAACCGCTACAGAAGATAAAAAAGTCAGATTCGACATCTCAAGATGCATATTTTGCGGGCAATGTGAGGAGACATGCCCCAAAAAAGCCATCAGCTTAGGCTCAGAATTCGAGTTGCTGTCTCGCGAAAAGGAGGAACTGATCATCAAGTAAGCCTTATTAGAGATGAGAACGTATCCTAACCATGTTTTAATTGATGATGTGATCTGTCGATGCAGTCACATGAGCTGGTCGTCTTACTGCTTAGAGACGTGCTCTTTAAACATCCAGAGTTCACCTCGCTAGAGGACTATCTGGCTAGGAGATGCGGTTTCCAAAAGATCGAGGAAAAAGAACGAAAGATATCTGAACTGAAGGAGCTCTTTCCATATAGGCATGAAAAAATAGTAATAGAAGAAGAAGGCGGAGCATCTGTAGTCCTAGGAGAGGTAGAAAAGAAAGTTTCCTCCCTAAAAATATATGAAGGAACATTCCTGGAAAGCGATATAGAAGTTTACATGCTCGGTGAAACCACACGTAAAGAAGTTATTGTCGGAGTAGGAGAGAAAGAGAAGTACACCGTCCATATGGCCGAGTATCGCATGATAAAGATCATCAGCAGAAGCGGCTACGCGATTCAACAGTTGCTCGAGCAACTGTTAGTGGATATTGGGATCGAAATAAAATCTAAGGAATGGGTATTCCAAAGGCTCTCAGAGAGCTAAACAACCCTAATCATGTCCAGTAGGAGGTTTGGCTGGAGACCTAGGGCAAAACCGGCTGACGCAATCGTTATTGTAGGAAGCCACATACTCGGATAAACCTCGTTTACTTTTCTGGTTCTCCTCTTTTCCTTTCCCATGAATATTTGCTGAAATGATCTGACAAGAAATATGAAGGTGATCATGGAGAACGCCATGATAACGGTCACTGTTAGAATTGAGGCGACGATGCCCCCAAATTCGAACATGTAGCCGTAGACTATGGATAAAAAGAACCATTTGGCAAAAAAACCACTTAAGGGTGGAATACCTGCAAGTGAGAGTGCAGATACAATGTAACTGAACGCGGTTTTGCCCATCCTGTAAAGCAATCCTCCCAGCTTTTCCACATCTGCTGTTCCAGTCCTAAAGTACACGGAACCTAGGCTAAGGATTAACCCCGTCTTCATTAGGGCGCCGTTGACAAGATAGAATTGGCCGGCGATGAAACTCGATGGAGAATCCATCAGCCCTAAAATAAATAGGGTATTCCCAAACTCTTCTATGCTACAATATGCAAGCATTCTGTAAAAATTCTTCTGGGAATAAGCCATCAAAGCCCCGAAAACGATTGAAGTCAACCCTAAACCCACCATCAAGACAATAATAATTTTTGAAGGGAAGACCATGTAGAAAGGAGCGACCAAATTGTATAGTGCGAGAATCAAAGCGATGGGCTCAGAGCAGAAGAAACCATTAATGATTATGGTGGATCCTGGAAATGCGTCTGGCAGCCATCCGTGAAAAGGCACAATCCCAATATCTGCGCCGAGGCCGATTATGAAGCAGCCGACAGCCAACATTAGTAAATGCGAATTTTCATTCAAGACTCCACGAATATGTGCGTCACTTACAATAATAGCCAAGTTCGAGTTGCCAGTGAGAAGGTATATTATGAGTGTTCCAAGTAATACGAAGATAGCGCTGATCGCGGTGACTATAAGATATTTGAACGCCGCCTCACTTGCCAGCCTGCTCCGATTATGGGCGACTAATATCACAGAGACGGCGACTGTCAGTTCCACGAAGAGATATATGCCGAATAAGTCATAGGATAACAGCAATCCCAGCATACAGCAAAGAAAAAGTAGCAGAAAAAAGTTGTACAAATGTGGCTTTAGTCGGCCTCCCATCTCAGCATTAAAGTTGTAGATTGAGGTCAAAAAGAATATCAAGACCACGCCGACTAAGCCGGCTAAATTTTTTGAGTTTGCAGAGAGAGATAGCAAGGGAAGATCCAAGTTTTCCCCTATAATGACATATGGGATCATTAGGAGAACGACAAGGAAGGTCAAACCGACGCTGAAAATCAGTGTGACCTTACCTATTTTAACTAGAATTGGCTCAAGGAACCAAAAGGGGTGCAGAAGCAGATGAAGAATTCCTGCCGAAAGAGGAATCATTATCGAGAGGAGAGGAAGAAGGGAGTACACTATTTGGCCAGCCTCCAATCGCTGACATTCATGGATCTATAATCCTTGTATGCCTCTATTATTATGAAGACACCGACCATATTCACGAAAACCATTAGGACAAGCATGAAGGGGATCAATACTATGGGGCTTTCCGCGAACATTGGATATAATGAGTTTTCAGCCATGTTCAAGCCGATTAGGATCTTAAGGGGATCCCTACGCATTACCATAATGAGGATTGAGAAAGAGAACATGAGAGCAACAAATGGGAAATGACTCATATGCTCTGGGACATATGAAGAGGCTATTATGAACAGGATGACATTTAAGACTGATGTGATGACCAATGCTGCGGCCGCCCTTCTCCTACCGCCGAGCTGTTCATCGCTGACATTCTCAGTCTTCTTCATGCCCCAATAAATTATCATAGGGGATATTGCAGCCGCCGAAAACCACTCAGCGAAAGTTGCAAAGAAATCGATCAATGCCTCTAATTCTAGTCCGACTAGCAGATTTACGAGACATGATGTGAGTTTAACAAGACCTATGACAGCAGCATGGGCGGACATTAGATGGATCAACTGCTGTGTCGATTTTACAAGATTTCCCCAGAAAGTTAAGGCCGTTGAGATGATCAAGGTTAAAAGTACAATTGGATCCATTTTACCCACCTAGAAGGGCGAATAAAATTACGAGTACGGCGCCAGCCATGAATGATGCGACAGCCCCAAAATAGCTCTGCTGGATGTCCCAGCGTAGAATTCTTTGGCATAGATCATAGAGGCTATTGGACAATAAGTTATAGAACTTATCAATGTTTAACGATCTGTTGGCAGCGTCGATTTTTAATACGTAAGTTAATGCATGATAGAAATGTGAACCGCCAGGGTTGTCAAGCATTTTCAAATCCTCCCCACAGAGAAATGGCTTGAATGTTTCCTCACTCGGCGAACCTCTATAAGCCGCTGCCGCCTTAGCTGAGCGCAGCACCAAAACTAGGAGAACGGAGGAGAGGCAAACCATTGTTACGCCTAGCACGCTGGGGTCCCAAAAACCAATAGAAGTCTGAATAATCCATCCATGAGGAAGATCGAGTGTTAATCCGATATCTCTAACTGCAGGCGCCACAAGAAAGTTTAGTGGAATTGAAGGAACAACCCCAAAGATTATTAAGATGGTGGATAAGAAGATCATTGGCGTCAACATCGCCGCTGACGGATCTTTTATTTCAAACTTGAAATTTAACTCTCTATTCCTCTGCATGAATAGGGGGTTAAGCAGTCTCATAGCCATTGCAGCGTTTAGGACGCATCCGAGAAATGCGATAGCTGTGTAGAATGTTGCCTGAGCATTGATGGTTGCGTGAAAAAACAAGAACTTTCCCACGAATTCGCTTAAAAACGGGGCAGTTGACATTGTTAATGCGCCGATCACACAGCAGACCGCAGTTTTTGGCATAAAATGATATAAACCAGTCACATCATTAATGTCGTATCTTCCAGTGGAATAGGTCACAGCGCCAATGCAGAAGAAGAGTAGGCTGAAGCAGAAGGCATGGGATATTAAAAGGTATAGACCCGCTGACATTCCGTAGGAGGTCGTTAAACCCGTCGCCATTATTATGCAGCCGACCTCTGAAATGGTGCCATACGCGAGTATTCTTTTCATATTTGTCTCTGTTAGGCCATTAATCGCACCTATAAGGAGTGTGACTGCGCCGATTATGGAGAGTATGTGGCACCATAGGTTCACGTTACCAAGAATTGGCAGGGACAAAACATAGGATGAGATTAGATGCTTGCGGAAAACATCAAGGAAGAAGCGAATTATAATGTAGACCCCGGCTAAGACGCCGCATTCATGAAAAACGATAATATTTGGGGTCGGCGCTACAGTAGCGTCTGGAAGCCATGTGTGGAGAGGAAATAGGGCTGCCTTAGGCAACGCGGCAAACAGGAGAAGCGGAAAAATAATGTTGATTATAGGATCGTTGCTATTAATGAATCGACCTATCTGGTGGATCTCCAAATTTCCAATGTGGGAATTTATGATTACGGCCGCAATTAGTAACGTTAGACTACCCCCGTGGGTCATAACGAAGAATTTTATTGCAGCCCACAGAGAGGACTTGTCTTCGTTCCTGAAAGAAATTAACACATAGGAGAAGACGCTCATCATCTCCCAAAATATTATTAATTGCAGAAGGTTACTCGAGAATAACGTCCCAAGAACGGCGCAATTGAATAATAGAATGAAGGAATAGGATCTGTTGAATGCCCAGCCGATGTTATAGGCTCTGTTGTAAGGAGAAAGATAAGAAATGTTGTAGACAAGAGCTAAAAGCGTGAGCATTGAGGAAATGAATGCCAGTACCAATGCCAAATAATCTATGTAGAATCCAATGGTTAAGATTCCTGTCGGTGTGAGGATGGTGAAAAGATTTTTTTGCATAGGTTGTTGACAAAAAATGATCAGACATGAAATGATGAAAAGCGTAATATAAGCGGCTAAGATGCAAATGAGTTTTGCAAGTGTTGCTCCGCCCCTACGCCATTTAGCGATCAAATGTGATACTACTGCGGATGCAAACGGCAGAATGACGGCCGCAAGTATCGGTTCCAAATAGCCCATTCATGATCCCTCTGATGCGACACAAGCATACCGTTGATGAGATGTCATCCGCCTCAACCCTTATATCTTGTATGTGTCTACCGAACGGGTAGCCTTTTCATGCCAGACGTCCTCTACCTCTCTTCTCCTTAACCCTAGTCTTCCCTTTCCTGAGAGGATGGATGCTCTTAGGCCAACCCTCTGGCAGAATCAAAGGCCCCAAATTCGGGTGACCCTCAAACTTGATCCCGTATAAGTCGTGGGCCTCCCTCTCATAGAGGAGCGCTGCGAAAAAAATGTCGGAGATAGATGGGACACAGTCATCATTTAAAGGCAAATCGACTTTGGCTGTCAATATGATCCCTTTCTTAGTGAGATGATAAAGAAGCTCAAACCCTCCCTCATCCTGCAACGCTGTGATCCCCGCTAAATGAGAAAAGCCTTCATCCATCAAGTATCTGATAAATTTTTTGAGGTGCTCTTTGTCTAGGCGCACGAAGATCCGCTCTTCTCGTGGAACCGAGATCTCTTTAATCTGCGATGGAATCATCGCTTGCAGCTTATTTACTAGATCAGTTTTCATCATGGCAAGTCTTCTCTAATAGGCTTCTAAATGCATAATTTAAGAGTTTTCCGTTTTCTTTGAATAATCCTTAAAAAATTAAGTTAACAGTCTATAGTAGCGGAGGCTAATGATATGATTGATGGCTATGAAGGCCGTGGTCAACTCCGATGGCAAAGCGTGAAGACAGCACTCTACATAATCCTATTAGGCATTTTGCTATCGGTCCTGAACCTCGTGTTCGGCTGGACGTCTAAGGAGAGTATGCCAGCTTTCCTTCAGCCCTTCAGCAACGTAATAATCTTTGTTAACCCCTTTCTGCCATATGTTCAGGCAGTTCTAATTCTAGCAATAGGATACCTTGCCGTTAATACCGTAAGTGGGATGGTATACACATACATGCGAAGGTTTACAGATCATCCTACTGCCGCAACGATTAGGACGATAACAAGGATCTCGGGATTCGCCGTTTTACTCTCAACGATGGCCTCTGTATTCAATCTTAACACTGCAGCAGCCCTAACGATAGGGTCATTCGGGGGTCTCGTAGTTGGCTTTGCAACCCAAACCATTCTAACTCATGTTGTGGCTGGAATTTTTCTTCTCATCTCTAGGCCCTACACATTTGGAGATGTCATCACAGTTGCAGGTCAAACGGGTATTGTGAAGGAAGTTAAGATTATGCATCTTGTACTTGAATCGCTTGATGGAGCAACTGAGATACTTATCCCGACAGGCACCGTCGTGACTCAGATAATTCAGAAAAAGAAGCCGCCAAGCAACCCAAGCCAATCGAGACCGTATTAGAGATGGAGAAACCGCCGAAGAAAATTAGGTCAGGCTCATCTATCACGTTTACTGGCAGACTAATAGAGTATGAAAGCAGGAGGCCCTTGCAAAATGCTACTGCCCGCTTGATCGTGAAGGATGAGGGTCGAGATGATTTGATAGATTCGTCTATCGCAGATAATGTGGGGAGGTTCTTTGCGGTCTGGATGGCGAGGAGAATGGATTTTCATGGTAATATTGCAGAGGTTTACGCCAAGTTTGAAGAAAACGACGATTATCAGCCATCGAAAAGTAAGGAATACACTTACACTATTGAAATAGAGGAAACAGAATAGTTTATGCGTATAGGACTTTCGGGAGGAAGAAACTTGAAGAATCGACCTGCATGCTTTAAGTGCGGGGCATATGTCACATCATTCACCTATATGGATTATCCATTAGGCCCCAGCCTGTTGATGATGGTCTTCTGTAAAGAATGTGGAGCAGTGCAGGGTATGGTGCTGAAAGAAAAATAGATTGTTATGTGAGCCTGCAGTAATGAAACTGGTTGAGGCTAGGTTACTATCTCCTCAAGCTTACCCTCCGCTGCTGCATACTTTATTTCCAACATTGGAAGATCCATCGGTGTCTCGATTTCTCTAAGACCGAACCTTCTAAGCAGTCCGGAATATTTCAGGGTGAGCCTACGCATCTCTGGAGATGTTGGCCCGACGCATGGACATCCTGGGATCCTCAGACTTACGTCAAAGACGTAGAATTCTAGTCTCCTGCCTTCGGCGTCTTCAGGATCGTAAGCGACAGCGCCTTGAAGGGCGAATAAGCCAATTATGCCTGGGGGATACTCAAGCTCGCAGATCCTTCTGAATTTCTCTGCCGCCTGATAGACCATTGGCTTCTGCGATTCCCTCATCGTCAGTCCATAATGTCCTATCTCTTCGTTCCTTATTGGCACATCTATTGTTAGCTGGTTCTTTGCAGGTAGTGCGAGTATGCCATGGAGGTTAGTCTGCTTCCTATCGTCGAACCCTACGAAGTCAAAATTGTCGAAAACATCTCTTAAAGCCCAGCCCTGGAAGTTTGCGTTAAACTTCTGTCCCAAAACATATTCTTCGACTCTCGCCTTTCTTAAGCCCTCCTCGTCTATTACGTCTTTCCTGATAAGTTCCTCAGCCTTCATATAATACTCTTCTGGGGAAGATGCGTAGAAGAAGGCTCTCTCAAGAGGCTTCCTCTTCTGCTGGACTTTAACGATTGCAAGCCGATCAATCTCTTCCGGTTTGCTGAACTTTTTGGGTATTCTTATTCCAGCCTTTTCCAGCAACCAATACTGGTTCCTCACCTCGTTCCTTTCCTCAGCCCTAAGTAACATCCTATTTCCATAGATCGGTATTCGAAAATTGTTTTCAATATTATCGTATCCTACATAAACCGAGAACGATCTATTCGGAATGAATATTGTGTTCAATTCTCTCATCCGATTTTGGATGTCCTCTCGTAACATATCTGAAAATTTCTTGACCAAGATGATATGATCAAAAAGATGCCTATTGTATTTGGCGTAGAGAGATTCCCTGCCTTCTTGGCAGATCACAACTACTGGGAAGCCTGCGGACTTTGCAGAGATGCCTACTTCCTCTGCAGAGTGCGAGCCTAATACTCCAATACATATCTTTTCAGGATTATACTCCGAAACAATTTTCTGTGCTTCACTTCTTGTTAGGGGCAAATGCTCACCTCAAGTATTATCCTTCAAATTTTTTAGCCAAGGATCTCTTTAAGCCTATCCTGCTCTATGGCCTCTTTAATCTCCATAGCTATTCTCCTGCCAGTAGTCATGTTCATACCATGCTTCAAATTGGCATAGGGTGAACCATCCATGAAGACATTTGTCCCAGCAACTATCCTGGCTGAGATCTCGAAAACGTAGAAGCTCAGATCCGGCGTTACAACTGTCTCAAGACAGAATGGACCGAATAATCCTGGACTGCATATCTCTCTAGAGGTTTCGACAACTTTCTGACCCAGTCTGAAGACTTCTGGTAGGAGAGATTCCCGGAGCACGAGAGGCAGGTTTCCGACTATTGTATATGTGATATCCAAATCGGTCTGTAGGGATGGGGGCAACCGTGATAATGCGTCGACATTAGACTCATACCGCCTGTCAAAACCCATAAGCTCAAGCTCATCTCTGACAACAGAATAGAAATAATGGATGTAGACTGGTACGCCGACCACGTACTCCTGTATTATTAAATCTTCAGTTAACCCGGCCTTTTTATGAAATTCCTTCCCATCCCTAACGAGAAAGTAGCCTTGCCCTCCCTTAGCGCCCTGAAACTTAACGATACAGAGCCTGTCAATTTCGCTTGGGTCCTTGAAGATTTTAGGAACCTTGACACCAGCCCTCTCTAGCCAAATCCTCTGCTTATTTCTATCACTTTCCCACGCCAGAATTTTTCTGTTCCCATAATATGGGACTCTAATGTTTTCGATAATGGTCTGATCTATGTAAGCGACGAGTGACGCGTGAGGAATAAGAATCGAATTCTCAGAGAGAAGTTCATCTTCCACGCTTGGGAATTCGCGGTAAGAGGAGATTTCAATGATCCTATCAGCGACGCTGAAGTGCCTATAAATGAAGCTATGATCCTTTATGCTTACTGCAACCGTCCTGAACCCCTCATCCTTGGCGCCCTTGAGTATCTGGAGTGCTGAATGGCTTCCAAGAGTGGCTATCGAATACTTTTTGTGCTGCAAGGCATCAGCTCCCTCACAAAAAAATAATAATGACCTTTAAAAAGGATTACTGCATCACATCTTTTTATCTTGAATCTGCAGTGTAAGGCATGGAACACTAGATTTCTAGATTTATGCGACCGAGATATTTTTAGATGATTCTCTTGACTATGTCTGCTACCGTTCTTCCAAGCGCAAGATGGGCCTCCCTATCAAGGTGCACACCGTCAACCTCACTAGTCTGGATGATGGTGGAAGTATTGAAGAACTCGCATCCCCGCTCTTTTGCAATCCTCTCAATATACTTTGATAGTTTGCGTGATTTTTCTATACCGTCGCCAAATGTTTCTTCAAACTGGTCAACTTCTGTAAGTCCCTTTTTCAGTTCTGAAGGTCTCCTTAGTGGGGGTGGAGCTAGAACCAAGATTTTAGGAGCCCTCCCGCCTCTGCCACAGTTACTTCCCTCGACAATGTCTATGAGAACACCTATTCCAGCGGCGATGTCAAACGCTGAGAGGCTAAAGCGTTTTTTCAGGTCGTTTGTACCTAGCATGATAATTACGAGGTCAATGGGTCTATGCGATCTTAGGCAAGGCAGAAGGTATGTTTTGCCATTTCTCCCGTTTTCGATCGGATCATCACAGATTGCAGTCCTTCCAGGCAGCCCCTCCTCAATCACGTAGTAGTCGGATCCCAGAATTTTCTGGAGAACACCAGGCCATCTTTCATCTCTCTCTAGTCTGGTGCCCGTAGAAGGGTCATGCCCCCATGTGTTAGAGTCCCCATAGCAAAGAATTACTTTCGTTCTACGAGCCTCCATGCCACATTTTGAATGAGCAGATAACCATATTCCACGATATAACGCTTATGTCGCCAATCTTATTATATGGGCGAAAGCCTATATGATACGCTTTCCAAGAAATAGTTAAGTGAATTATGCATGGTCTCAACAATAAGATTAAGGGAGAGACCTGAACTTTTTGATCCTGTCTTGATAGAAGGGCTTCCCGGCATAGGGTTGGTCGCAAATCTTGCTGTCGGATATCTAATAAGAAGGTTTGATGCCAGGCTCTTCGGTGAAGTTATAATAGATTCCTTTCCTGACATTGTTGTCGTTGGAGAGGGCGGGTCATTGAAGTCTCCATTTTGCCGCCTATATTATTGCAAACGTGAGGCTGATATGGGTTATCGCGATCTTATACTTGTTTATGGCAACACACAAGCTTTGACCAGAAGAGGGCAATATGAACTCTGCGGCGTTATGCTGGACGTAGCGGAAGAAGTTGGCTGCAAATACGTTATAACACTTGGTGGCTTCCGTCCAGGTCGACCGGTCAGGGCTCCTAACCTGTATTTTACAGCCTCAAATCTTGAGATGGTGAAGTGGGCTGAAAGCGTTGGCGCCGAAATTTTAAAGGGGCGGGTCTTCGGTGTAGCTGGCCTACTTATTGGTTTGGCTGGTTTACGTAAGATTAATGGTCTCTGCCTGCTGGCTGAAACTCCTGGAACCCATCCGGATAAGGAGGCAGCGATATCCATCCTTAAAGCATTATCAACCCTTCTTCATCTAAATCTGACCACTCAAGATTTGAAAGATGTCGGTGACATCGCAGATTTTCTTTCACCTTTTGATTTCGGGGTGTTAGACCGAAAGAAAGGAGATTTGGAGGAGAAACCAGGCTGGTTCATCTAACGCTGAAACAAAATTTCTATTCTCTTGTCATATGACTAAAAAAGTTTAGTAATGTGTGGTAACTTTCTGGTTAGATGCCCTGCGTCTCACGAACAAACTGCTCGTAGACATTCTGGACTTTTTCTGCTGCGGGACCTGACCCCTCTATAACACCGTTTTGCGTCACTTTTATTCTGTCCATAACCCAGATGAAGCCTTCTTTCTCATAGAGTTTCACCATTCGCGGAAAGACTCTCTCTAACCTCTCCGCTAACCCCTTAAGATCGAAAACTTTCTCGACTGACAATATCTGAGCAACTGTGGCTCCACTGATAATCACTCTTGGTATAATCGCACCCTCTGGATTTTTTGCGTCTGCCAACACCAAACTCAAATTCTCTGGGTTTATGCCTACTAGTACTCCGGTAAACGTCTTGTTATCCAGTGTGATAACGGTTACTGTCTTATCGATCAACGAGGTGACTTCACTCGTAAATCTCCTCTCTACAACTGACATATTAACAGACCTTCCGATTAATTGTTGCGGGGATCTCGCTTATTACCTTTCTGATCGCAACTGGGTACGTGCTGTAGACTTCTTTGTTCGATTCGCTCTCTCAGAAAGATGATTACATTTGAGGGGGCATCTTTGCTGACTATCGTGTTAGGCCCTATCCAGCTGTTGCAGCCAACCTTGACTCCTGGCATAAGAAGGGCTCCGACACCGGTCTTGACATTGTCTCCTAAGACTGCACCGAGTTTTTTCCTGCCTGAATCAATCAATTCATCTTTGATAGTCATTTTTACGGTTCTCAAGTCGAAGCGTAGGTTCGCGGTAATAGTTCCTGCACCCAAATTACAGTTCTCGCCAATTATGCTGTCGCCAACATAGGAAAGGTGACCGATGTGAGAAAAATCCATTATAACGCTGTTTTTGATTTCGCATGCGTTTCCAATCCTGACACCTCGACCGATGCTTGTGTAGGGTCTGATGTAGCAGTTTGGGCCGATATCGCTATTGGCTCCTATGTAGACAGGTCCTTCAATATATGCGCCTGATCTAACCCTTGCCCCATCGTCTATGTAGACTGGTCCCTTAATGTGGGCGCCATTCTCAATCAACCCAAAAGATTTCGGCTCGATTTTTCTGAGGAGACGATAATTTGCCTCTAATATGTCCCATGGTTTGCCTATGTCAAGCCAATCTTCGGGTGATATTCTTGCGGCAACCACATTTCTCCCACTTTTTATCAGGCGTTGGATTGAGTCGGTTATCTCAAGTTCACCTCTTGGCGATGGTTCAGTCTCTGCAATTGCATCGAAGATGTCCTTGGAAAAGATGTATATTCCCGCATTTATTGGGTTGCCGACCGCATGCTCACGAGGTGGCTTCTCAACGATTTCGATCACAGACTCGCCTATTGTTCTGATTATGCCGTAGTGCTCAGGATGCTCGACCATAAGCGTCGTAAGCGTTGCAGCTGGCTTACTTCTTGCATGTGTGTTTATGGCCGATTTGATTGCGTTAGTTGTCAGTAGGAGATCTCCGTAGACTGCGAGGAAGTCGCCGTCTACGTAGGTTTCGGCAACCCTGAAGGCGTCTGCCGTGCCTTTAATCGCCTCTTGGTAAGCGTATTCTATCCTAATCCCGAGTTTCGACCCATCCCCAAAATATTCTTTGATCATTTCTGCTTTGTAATGAACGACAATTAATACGTCATTGATTCCAGCTTCTCTTATAGAGAGGAGAAGATGCTCTAAAAGGGGCCTCCCCATTACTGGGATAAGGTGCTTCGGGCGTGTAAGAGTGAGTGGACGAAGTCTTTGCCCCTCACCAGCGGCTAATACTACGGCTTTCATGCATTTAACCCGCCATTTGTATCTGCCGTTCTCATCCTGTTAATCTTGTCACAAGTTTGGCGAACTTTACTCCGAAATCTCGGCATCGCTTCTCTTCTCTTCCTCTAGGCGCCCCAACTACCGCAAGCCCATAATGTTGATCGTCAGGATCCCCCTTGACGATCATGCCGTGAATTAGAAGTGACTCTAAAATGGATAGGAGTGTTGTCTCGGCTCCTGAGGCGGTTCCTCCCGAGGATGTGAAGGCTGCTCCAGTCTTGCCTTCGAGTCTCCCATGGATCTCAACCGTCTTGTCGAGAAAAGCCTTAATCTTACCGCTCATGTTCCCATAATATGTTGGAGATCCGATGATTATTCCATCAGCTTCGAGAACGTCCTGCAGTGAGCACTCATCTACTCTCTTCACCATGCTCTCTATACCTTTAACCGATCTTAAACCATCATCGATTAAGTGGGCGATCTTCTCAGTGTTTCCAGTTCTAGAGTCATATATTATTAAGATTCTAGCCATGGCTACGCTTCACCATTTTCCTTTCTAAGAGAATTAGGCGCCGAGAATTTATCTCTTTTCAGTACTTCGTTACATATGGTTATTGGCTGAATCTTTTTTGAAGGTAATAGTGGTTTTAGAAGATTTTTTGCAAGGCTTATGCAGGCTGTTATTGCTAATGATAAGAAGGTGGCGGCTACTATGTCGAGGGGGAAGTGGAAGCCTGTATAAACGACTGAAAAGCTAATGAGGTAGCAAAGTGCGGTAAGGAGTAGGCCGCAACTGCGTTTCTCAATAAGTATTGGTAATGTAAGCCCAAATGCGAGGGCTGCAGTTGTTGATGGAAGCGAGAAGGGGCTTGAATGCCAGAATCCTATTAATCTCGCCTCATACATTACTCTTCCATTCACGACGATTTCAGGTCGTGGTCTCTGAATGAAGTTCTTAATTGTTGAACCTACTAGGTATGAGACTGCACCGTTTATGATAGAGAGGGTTGCGGTCAGTCTTGACGATTTTCTCGATGAGAAGATGAGCGACATGAGGGCCAAGACGTAGAATAAGCAGAAGGCAACAGGGGAGACGTATACGCAGATGAAGTCTAAAATGGGATTAATCATTCCCAGATTTATGAGAAGGAAGAGCTCTTCATCACCTATAACCAGAACGGCTCCAAATAGTACTATTGAAGGAATTAATGATGCCAAGTATGTCCGAATTATTTCCTTCCTGAAAGACAATGTCGCTATGCCTTCCCTTTATTACCCTATGTTTTCATCAGACTATGCAACGAACTTTAAAAACCTTTGCTTGCTATTGTAGCGTTTATATTAAAGGTATGTTTGAGTTGATCACATGGACGGAGAAAAGAGATTCGAATTTCTTGACCATATGGCGGATGCTTACATTGCAGCGTATGGAAAAGACTTGGCTGAGGCGTTCGAGAATGCGGCGCTCGCGATGTTTGAGACTATGACAGACACTGCATGCGTGAAAAAAGAGGTTGAAGAAAGCGTCGAAATCATGGGACAAGACAAGGAGAGTCTGCTTTACAACTGGTTGGAGGACCTTCTAATACGATTTGAGGTTACAGGAATGTTATATTCCGTTTTCAAGGTGGAAAGCATAGAGAGGTGGAAGGAGGGGTATAGGCTTAAAGCTAGAATTTATGGTGAGCCATTTAATCCAGAGGTGCATAAGCAGAAGGTGGGTATAAAAGCCGTGACTTATCATCGAATGGAGATTGAGGAGAGCCCGGGAAGGACAACGGTAAAATTCCTTTTAGACCTTTGAAGATTCGAGACAAATTTTTGTCTTGAAAAATGAACGTTGATTAGAGAGAGGGATTGTGAACTTTGTCAATATCCACTAGATGCGGATATACGAATCCGAGGGATACACGATTCTGCACTGCGTGGAGCCGAAAATTGCGGTAGAAGGTTCCGCATCACGGAAAGGACGCTTCATTATGGTTAAAACACCCGCTGTTCGAGGTTTATCGGATAAAAGAGGTTATATGAGTCGTCACAGGTTTAACTGCGAGGAGATGGGGCGTGGCTGGAAAGTTCGTTGCAGGCTTCTAATACGTGGCCGGAGGCGAAGAGCTCTGGAGATGGAAGCAAACGCGGTTATAGGATTAGATGTAGAATCCTTCGATCTTCTAAGTAGGATAGAATAATAATATCCGCTACCGGGACGGCTGTAATACTTAAGCCTGAACCCCAATAATATCTGTGTGATCCTTGCATTGAGTGATGAAGGCGGAATTTGTAGCGAGACATATTGAAGATGTGGTTTCAAGGATAATCTTGCTTTATCTTTTCCATTATTCTCTTTTCCAGCTCTGGATTTATCTCTATGCCTAAGCATCTCCTCTTCAGTTTCATGCATACCTTCAACGTCGTTCCCGAGCCTAACACGGGATCTATAACTAGGTCGCCTGGGTTTGAGGATGTTCTTATGCACCTCTCGACCAATTCGTTTGGCAGTTCGTTGCCAGCAGTCTCTTCTCCGTGATGGTATGGTCTCTTAATTGTCCAAACGTCCTCCGCGTAGTGCTCGGGCTTATTGAAGGTGTAGTGCTCCTCGTCCTTCACAAGCAGTAACAGATGACAATGAGATGTAACGAATCTTCTTCTGGTGAACACTCCAAACTGATACTTCCAAATTACATGGTTCAATTGTATGAAACCCGCGTCTTCTACAGCGTCTAGGACATGCCGAAGATTGTTCCATCCGGAAACAAGCCACATACTTCCATTAGGCTTCAGGGCGTCATAGCACCACTCAACCAAATCCCTGATAAACTTTGGGTACTCTTTTCGAGGGACCTCCACGTATGATAGGGCATCAGGGGTTCTATGATACGTCCCAAGGTTGCTCCTAAAATCAATCCCGAAAGGCGGATCAGCAAAGACCAAGTCCGCCTCAACATCTAGCTCGATATTACGAAAGTCGTCAAAAACGATCATGTAACCCTCGCTTATTCTTTGAATATTCTTGGACTTACACCTCAACATTCTACCACGCTTCGACTATAATAATCGGATTGGAAAACATACGAAACAGTAAGCCTCATTAGAGATTTTTCATGTGAAAGATTAAAAGTGTTTTTGGATCATATGCAAGTATAGTTCGAAATAAGTATGCCAACGTAAAAATTCTGAAGGGAAACCTCCTGAAACCAGATTTCAGTCCAAAAATAGAACATTATAATGCTAAATCTTATCTGTCGCTTTTTTTGTACCAATGTTAATTTAGGCAATATTTTGCCTGCAATTTAGATACTTCACATGTACTCGGGTTTTGGTTACTGAATACATCAAAAATCACTTTCTTAATATTTAAATTAGTAGTGTTAACTAAGGTATTTTTTGGATGCTTCTAGCTTCATGTCTCATAGTAATCAACCCAAGTAGTGGCGGGCCCGCTGGGATTTGAACCCAGGACCTCCGGCTCCGCAGGCCGACGTCATAATCCATGCTAGACCACGGGCCCGATTTCTCCCGTCATAATACCCTTTAATCCTTTTTATCTCATTTTGTTGATGAGTCTTGAAAGGTTTAGTTACAATTATACAACTTCAAATCGCTCTCTTAAATTATATGTAGGTTGCGAAGTGGTTAGGGGCTGGTTTGATGAGTTAGTGGTTGTGAAAGTTGGAGAGCAGCAGGCGATTATGTTGGTATGCTAGGGGATTCATTAAAGATTATGGCAAATAGTTATTAAAACTGGTTAAGTAAACTCCTAATGAATTGTTAAGAAGTTTCGAAGAATTGGTTCTTGAGGTGGACTTTAAATGCATTAGAGGTATATGGCCAAATAAGTTTGGCTATCGTTTGCTTTGGGATAAACTACTTGAGCTGGGCTGTATCATCCTAGATGTAGAATACAAAGTTTTTAAGGCTGATCACCGAATTTTTCAGTCGGTGTTATATGGTCAAGGTTGACAGGGTCATTTATTATTTTCTGGAGCCAGGTCCTGAGAATACGGAAGATGTGCTGAAGGCTGTTGCTAAGAGGCTTGAGGTTGGAGATGTTAAGACTGTTGTTGTGGCCAGCACCTCTGGAAATACAGGCGCAAAGTTTGCTAGGGCGCTTAAAGGAAAAGCCAAGGTTATCGCAGTCTCCCATGAAAAGATGGAGAACAGATTTAAAGATGAGATAGTTGGGCTTGGAGGCATCGCAATAGACAAGACGCACTTGCCACTTCACGGTAGGGGAATGGATAAAGTGAGAGATGCCCTTTATAGCTTGGGCCAAGGCTTCAAGGTTGCAGTCGAAGTGATCTTAATAGCCGCCGACAAGGGAGTCATAAAGCCATGTGAGGATGTTATAGGGGTCGGAGGCAGCGGTGAGGGAAGCGACACAGCGATAGTGTCCAGATCAACAACCACAAAAGAGGCCTTCGGCAGGGACTCAAGCAGTAAGCTTGAAGTAAGAGAAATAATAGCCATGCCCTTAAAGAAGAAATGGTGGGACTAGTTCGCATACGTTGAAGACGCTTAAGGCTGTTTTTACCGCCTAAGCCAAGGCGAATCTATCTTAGCCGCTCTAAACTCTGATCTGCTGGCCAAGCTAGGTCCAAATGAAGATGCATGACCGCCCAGCCCTTCTCCCCACTTCTGATTTGAGGCCCAAGATTTTATATTTTACCAACTGGTAGGATGTATAGCGGCTGCTCATTTTCCGGCAGCCTAAGCACAGATTTAACCTGATCGTCATAGAATGCCCCCACGGTGACTGTGCCCAAGCTCAATGCCGTCGACTGGAGGTAGATGTTTTGGGCTGCATGCCCAGCCTCCATGTGCACATATCTGATTCCCCTGTCGCCATACTTAACAGTCGTTCTCTCATAAACCGCTGCAATGACGATGTCTATTGCACCATTCTTGACTGGTGCTTGTCCAAGCGCCGCCGCGGATAGCTCCTCCCTCTTGTCTCCATCAAGAACCTTTATGATCCTATGCCCCTCCGGCTTATACTTATAAACGCCCTTATCTAGTCCCTCTACATTCCCAACCACAAGATAAACTTCTAACGGGTAGAGAGCTCCTGCGGAAGGAGCTGTCCTCAGCCCCCTTTCATCAGTGATTCCCTGAGCAGCCCACAAAAGCTGGGAAACCTCATGCAGCGTCAAGGGCTCAGCCTTATAATCCCTGATCGACCTTCTCCTCAATAGCGCCTCTTCGACCGAAACATTACTAACATATCTAGGAGATGGAAGCGCAATCTCCTTCGCATCAGTCGACGGGAAAGATCCATCAGCCTTTGGACCGAAAGAATGCCAAAGAAGTAGTGACGCTGTTGCCGCCCCAAGAATCAGGGCTAACATCATCATTGTTCCTTTTCTCGTCCTTATCATACACTTCACCTACACTATACCTGACTAAATCCATCAATTTAATAATTCGCCTACACCCAATTACTGGAGGCCGTGAAACAGAAGATAACATCCGAAGAAAAGAGGCAAACACCTGGTGGACGGGCATTTTTCCCTATCAATCAAAAAGGAATGGCTTAAGAATCTCACGTGATACGGTAAATGATGAAGGAGAGAGGTATGCTCAAAATAGACGCCGCAATCAGCAATCTTCGGTCAGACACTTCTAGGGTAGGTCGGAGTATCTTATCAGCCTATCCTCTAACCCCACCCTATTAAGCTTGGATATTAATGTGTAGTAATTCCTTCGCGAGATATCCCTCCCCCTAGAAGAAGAGGCATTCTCATCGACACCATGCATCAATATGACTGCGAGTCTCTCATTATACATCAAGTATGCCATCATCTCATCCACGTAAGCCCAGCCATGAGCCTCTATAACCTCATCTGAAAGGTAAAGCGCCCTAAGCTTTTGGGGCGGCGGATAATCATTAAGGTATCTGATCCACCTATCCAAGTCGGCATGTAAACTTCCCACCCAATACCTAAACCACTCATTAAAGTATTTTTCCTGCCAATCAAGATACTGAAGGAATGGCGGGGTGAAGGCGACCGGCTTAACTCCAAACTCTCTCTCTATCCACTCACTAGCTCCTAGAACCTCCCTTTCTAAGCAATCTAAATGCGAATCCTCACAGGTTAAGTAGGATAAATTAGTATGCGACATGCTATGGTTCTGTAAATCAACCCTCCCGCTGGCAAGCATCATTCGCAGCTCACTTATGCTACATGCCCCCTTACGATTCCTCACACTCCTGGAGAGCAACAAATTCGAGGAAACATTCTCTGAGCCGACCTTAACATATGCCGCCGTGACCATTATGCTGAATCTATGCTTGAATGGAAGGAATGCGTTTGAGAATACATTCGCATCGGCATCATCATGCTCCAGGATGATGTAGCCTTTACCACTCATATAGTTCACACTTGCATATAAGTGCTGGGTGAAGACAATTTAAAATATGCCGCATGAATGTAAGGCTTTGCTATCCAAGAACAGCCTACAATAAATTTTCACACACCTTCAATATTGCTACCTCAACTGTAGGAATCTCAGAATATATGGTGCTGACGCCGTGAGGATATTATTTACTATGATGATGTTTGTAACTATTAGGGGAAATAGATAGGCGGTTTGAGTAGGAAGGCTTAGAGACGTCAGCGTATTATATGTTAGAATGCTGAGAGTAGCGTTAGCTAGGCCTGTACCGCACATCAAGGTCATGAAGATCTTGTGTTCAGACTCAGCACTCCCAAAGGTTGAGCCTATTACGGAGAGAAAACGTATCGCCAAGTTGACCGCAACTATGAGTAATGCGAAGAGCAAACCATATAGGTCGGGTCTATATATAAGCCCAAGAAAAACAAAGAAAAATGCTCTTACCAAAAAAGCCATCTCCCCCTGAAAGTCTTTAATCTTTCTGACAAGTCTCGGAATATTTTTCTGACTATTAGCATAATTGGAATGCGGTCTACGAAAAATTCTGAGCATGTCCGCCCAGTTACCGAGCATTAGACCGAATAAAAGAGCAGAAAGGGCGCCACTGCCTCCTAAGAACTCTGTGGAGGTGTAGCAGAAGAGTAATAGTGCTATCGTGAACATATACGTGTACTCCTGCCCCTCTATTAGAGGAACTAGTCGTAGCCACACAAGGCCTATTAAGACTCCCAAAAACGCGCCTACAGCGAATCTGGCCATCATTGAAGCAGCTGTCTGCTGAATATCAACCAAACCTTCAACGTACAAATGAAGCATCGTGATAACCAGTACTATGTTAAGGATATCCGTTATTACGGATTCAAGCGATAGCATCGTATTCACCTCCTTGCTTACCTTCATCTTATTCATTAAAGGAACTATGACAACTGAGCATGTTCCCGCAGTCATTGGCCCTAGAATCGCCGCTTCAAGCGGGCTAAGGCCAAAAGCGGTCTGTCCAAAAAAGTCATGAATAACGTGACAGCAACTACGTAAAGAATTCCTAAGACCATGGCCCTCAGGCTCTCAGAGGCGGCTCTCCATAAATCCATGTTCAACCCTCCATCGAACAATATGATCATAAGGGTTAATGTGGCCAAGTAAGGGGTCAATGCCATCATGGCGTCAGGAGGGAAAACTCTGAAGACTGGCCCGAGAATTATGCCTACGAAGATTAGGAATATCGTGTCAGGCAGCCTAGTACTATTAAACAGAACATTCGCTAGGAAGCCGATAGTAATAATTGCGCCAACTAGGGCAAAAACCACGAGCATTTCGACCAAAGACCATCAAACACAATTTCTCTTTGCAAAAATTATAATTCTTTCTATTATTAGCCTTCTTTATTGGAGACGCATCCGGGCCTTACAATTACAAAACTTCTAAACCGTACATTTGACTATTTTGGCTTGAAGATCTCCATGCCAGACACTACGGCTATTCATAACAGTGACATCCAGCTTTTCAAATGTCTCCTCTAGAATTTTTGAAGCTGAGGATATCATTACTAATGTTGCACCCTCAAAATTCGCCTTGATTGTGCCGATAAATTTTTCGTAGAGTCTACGAACCCCCTCTTTCGGATAAGCCCTCAAACCGTACGGGGGATTGACAGCGAACAGATCAACATCAAGTCTTGGATAATCTGAGATGTTTGTTGCATCACCTAGTTTGAAGTTGATTGTCCCGCTGACTCCTGCATTCTGTGCGTTTTCGATTCCCCCCTTAAGATGTCTATCATTCTTATCCATCGCGTAGATGGGGAAGACCGAGTAGATCTCACTTCCTAAAAGTTTTGTCTTTAGTTCTTCGAAATCGTTTCTGTTACAGATTTTTAGCTTGCAGAATGCGAAATCATATCTGAATTTTCCAGGAGGACTATTCCTAGCCCATAGTGCCGCTTCGATGGGGATGGTTGCGCCACCGCACATTGGATCAAGGATAGTTTTAGATGGTGTCCAGTCGCCTATTCTAAGCATGGAGTAGGCGATAGTCGGCTTCAAGGCTGCTGGGTGATTATAAACTCTATAGCCTCGTCTATGCAGAGAAGGGCCAGTAGTATTTACGCCCAGAAGAAACTGATTATCCCTGACTAAAGAATAGAACTCTACATCAGGGTCCTCAAGATTCACCCTTAACACTCTTCCTTTCGTCCCTTCAAAAGAATCTTTTATCGCCTGCCCAACAACACGTGAGACATCCATACTCGTAAAGTCGTGTGCGCCGATCCTTTCACTCCTCACTGCAAACGTTTGATGCGGATCAATTATCCAAGCGTAATCTATCTCCCTTGCAAGTTTATAGATCCCTTCCAAATCTTCAAACTCTTCTCTGCATAATTCGATAAAGACCTTATTTATTGTCCTAGCCTTTAGATTGAGAAGGTAAATGTCCTCTAATCGACCGCTAAATGATATCCTGCCCACTTCTGGCTTTGCAGATATCCGCGCTAATTCCGCGACCTCTTCGCAGGCAATATCCTCTATACCCCTCGCGGTTGTGGCGAATAATGCAAGTGTCTCCATTGTAATGCAGCGGCATAGGTCCCACTTTTGTATGCCGCCACAGTGATTCAGCCAGAATCCTAACTTAAGGCTTACGATTCAAATCATCTTAAGATCTTACACCGCGTATACTGTTGGATCGGGCACTCCAGCTTCCTCAAACGCTCTCCTCCTGTTGATGCAGGACTCGCATCTGCCGCAATGTTTTTCTCCCTCTAAATAGCATGACCATGTTAGACTGAAGGGAACTCCGAGTTCATTGCCGATCTTTATTATCTCAGACTTCAGTATGTTTCGGAAGGGCGCCTCAATATATATCTCCCGCTCTGTCCCCAGTTTAGCGGCCTGCTCAAAGGACTTATAGAACTCCTCTCTACAATCTGGATAGAAGGGTCTATCAGAGGCCTGAGCGCCGTAAAAAATGTGTGTCGCGCCAACAGATAATGCATACGCAACCGCGATTGAAAGGAAGATGGCATTCCTAAATGGCACAATGAGTGAATGATCAAAACCTGCAGAGACAGGGATACTCTTATCGCAGAGTGAGGTCACACCAGCGAAGATCTCTTTTAGAGAAGAGACATTTACGACTTTTATCGGGGCATTCAGTTTCTTAGCTATTTTCCGTGCAGATTCTATCTCTCTCGCTGCTCTCTGTCCATAATTGAAGGTTATCGCATGAACTTCGTAACCCTCCCTCTTCGCCCAATAAGCAACCGTTGAAGAATCTATCCCACCGCTCAGAATCACAACACACTTACCTTTCTCCAACTTCACTGCCACCATCTAAACCTTTTGTCTATAAGTCTAAAGAAGACGGCACCTGTTAGGCATACTATCTGCTCGCTTGCAAAGAGATATGGCATAGTAGCCCACATCGGCAAACCTAAAAGCTGATCAAGCATCCAACTGACGCTTGCTGAGATAATTGTAGCAATGACGAATCCGGTGACAAAGTAGCTCTTATCAAACCTTAGACCAGCTGCATATCCACATAGTCCAGCGATCAAACTCATCAGAGGCATGAAAACGAGTTCATGAAAACCGACATAAGGGCTGAAAATGTTTCCGACGAATACTCCAACAGCGTAGCCAATAGCCAACGTCCATTTTTTTGCAATAGCGGGCCTGAGGATGCCTGCAACCCTAAACTGCAGAGCTGAAAAGGATATTGGGGCAAACAAGTAGACCAAGGACGCGTACATCGCAGCAAATACAGCGGCCAACGAAATATCTTTACTCTTCAATTATTTTTCCTCCCAACTCCGGGGTTTATTAGGCGGAACGGGTGGGAGGCCCCACTCACCCGCCTATCATTTTATTAATTAACAAACGAGGTAATTAATAATTTTGTCTTCTCTCCCATATGTTATGATGTTGAATTTCTATTCTTTTCACATATTATAAAGAAACTTGCGCTCGTGCTCGGTATCTTTGAAAATGCATAGTCCAAGATTTCCAACAGTCTGTTTGATCTGAAAACGGCTCTTGCACCATAAGCCTTCAAGGGCCTAAATCCGTATCGATATAGTAGATTTTCCAGTGTTCTTAACGTGCATGTATGAATGTGATCTATCCCTCCATTAGCCATCTTTGATACGACTACTCCGTGAGGTTGCAGACCTAGAAAGAGCTTTAACCTGTTAACCCAGTCGGCTAAATTCGGTATTGAGACTAATAATAGCCCTTCATCATCAAGAATGCGGTAAGACTCCATAAGAGCGTTATCAAAGAATCTTAGATGTTCAAGAACGCCAAATGATGTGACAAGATCAAAGAATCTCTCAGGAAAAGGCAATTTATCTGTCTCTAAGTCTACTTTATAAACTCTCATTAATCTTTTACTGGCAATGAAGATCCTCTCATCATTAATATCTACTCCATAAGTCTCTTTAAAGCAGAGACAATGACCTATGAAATACGGGATGAAGCCACATCCACAACCTAGATCACATAATCTTTCTCTTCTATCTAGGCGTGCATCAATATAAGAGATAATTTTATTTGTAAGTTTATCTTGTTGAAGAAGCGTTTGCAGAGTTCTACTTGTTTGCAAGTCCTCAAGTGTTGCTTCTCGAAGCATTTCAAATCTCTTAGAAATATGGCAATTATTGCCATCTTCTTTCATTAGAAATTTATCCCCTCTTTATAGGCGCGAAAGATGTTGGAAAAAATAAGATTCCATTAGGGACTACAGTCAATGAATCATTTGGATCTCGGCTTCATCGCTATTGTTAAAGACGATGCTGAAAGTACTATCGAAACAAGACCAAGTGTGACCCCAAGATACCCGATGAAGGGATCAGCTGGTTCCCCGGGATCTCCTTTCGGCCCTTGGACGCCTTGCGATCCAGTCAAGTCTGGGACAGTATACTCTATTTCTTGTGTTACGGTTGAAGTTGAGGCAACAAGCCTATATGACCCCTGTAAGCTTGTTGGGACAATGACGATTGCTGAAAAAGCGCCGTACTCATCGGTCTCTATAGTCTCTGTAAAATTAAATATCACTCCTATATCTGTCTCAAGTCTCAACCAGACAATCTCGTAAGCATCAAAGCCGGTGCCGGAAACCCTGAAAATATTGCTGTTTTGCGTTGACGCGAATAGTTGCTGTGCCTCATCCTGTGCAACTACTGGAAAGATAAGCGACACGCATAGAAACAAAGCCATAGATAAGGTTGTTTTATTCTTCATTTTTGTCACCTATTCTTCGGGAATGGGAAATTTTATTTAATGATTTTTCAGAATGTCATCCCAAAGCTTACAGAGTTATGCCAAAATATTCTCATAATCTGGCTTTATACGCACATATTTTCTAGAATTGTAAGGCACATAGTGAAAAAAGATAGTTCTCAAAAGCCGGCATCATATTATCTTTCACAATCAAAAATTAAAAAATGTAGGTGTTGAGGAAAGTTAAACAAAAAAAGAGGGGGTCAATGGCGCACTATGACTTCTCAATGACGGTTAATGATGCGATGATTATTCTTGTGACTTTCCCCTGCTCGATGTCAACCCAGACCTGGGCCCAGCCGCCTGAACCGTTCCGCAATACGACTACAGCGCTTGTAGCCTTCATCGTCACTGTACCATCTCCCTCAACTCTCAACGCAATCTTGGGCATCACATTGGTGATATTGTAGCCCTGCTCAATCAGTGATTGAACATCTGGATCGCCTTCAGCGATAGCGATTACATTTTCTTTGAATTCATCACTTATTTCAATCGACCATCCACGTCCACATTTTTGTCCCCAGCCACGAGCCATTGGAACAGGAGCTATGCCCGCATTGTTCTTGCCATTTCCCTCTCCATTGCCTGTTGAAGGTTGTGAAATCGCTCTGCCAAACGGTGTCAGGGCCCACAGCCAACGGTGAAACTGATTTGCTCCTGCCGCACTGACCGTTAAGATCGCGCTTCCAACAATTAGAGCGATGACTATTAGAGTTGACGCCGTCAAGAGGCTTCTTCTGTCCATTCTAGTCACCCCTTACGCAAGTCATCAGCTATCTTGCGGGCTATTAAAGGATTTTTCAGAATCTTTCCTCAATCTGACCATAATTCTCAAATCAGATATTACATTTGAGAAGCTCTGTCTACCTTAGAGCGCAATCTTTCCCATTCGCAAATTATGCGAACCAATTCATACTCTTCTACTTTAAGCTTAGGTATAAGAGAATTAGAACAGCGATGAAAGTAAATAGATCCGGAAGCATTGCGAATGGGCCTAGACCAAACGCACGAAAACCAAAAACCCAATGGAGTAATGGATTAGAAGCCAGTGTGTAAAGAAGCAAGGTTAAAGAGAATATTATCAGTCCCGCCGTAAAATTCGATTTTGTCTTCCTATATACTCCAAGATATATGATGAGCAGGATCGTTGTGATTGCGGCATTCGCAGTTGAGATTACCGTCTTAACGGTATAGAAAAGTTCAATGTCTCCCGGTGGCGGCGGATTAATCCCCCACTCCCTAAGTTTCGCTCTGACCGCCGACTGAATCTCCGGCCAAGGTCTATTATTTCTTCTCATAGTCTCAATCAATTGTTCAATCTCAAGGTTCCTTTGCTCAGTAAGGTTCAGCCGCTCTCTTCCCAGAAACTCAATCAACGAGCCTACCGGACCCGTTACAATCAAGAGTAAGGTAAACAAGATTATGATCAACACTAACGCGGCAATAACTAAAATTCTCTCTCTACTACTCATCAATTTCTTCATTCACTCTTTCCTCCTTTTTTCTTTTTCCCAAATTTTCTCCAAAATCTCCTCGAACAGAGCATAGTTCTCCTCCATCTCTTGGGTTAGAAAGTATGTGAGACCATACCTGCCACCAGCAGAGGTTATAATCTTATTCTCTTCTAGAACCTCAAGATGATGCCTAATAGTTCTATAGTCCATCCCTAGAAGATTCGCCAGCTGATTAGCATTTTTTGGTGACTCTTTAAGAGCCTTTATTATCTGAGCACGCGTAGCCCCGCCCCTTGTGCCAGCTATCAACCATCCCAGAACATATCGTAAGGGGCGATATCTATAAGCCATTCATCTTTGGCTCCTTTTCGCAATAAATGATCGGTCCCTTAGTCAATATATCCGGTTTATGCTGCTTATTTGATAGATTGATTTGGCATATATCTCTGTAATGATGATTTGGATGGATTAAAAAAGATTCTGAGAAAATTCTGAAAAAATATTAAATAGAATCGCGGTGACGTTTCGTTTCTTGTATGAACGCAAAAGTGGCGGGACAACTGAAATGTCTTTTGAGTTGAGCTTGGCCCTTCGAAACTTAGGAAGGAGAAAACTCCGCACAGGGCTAACTGTTTCAGGCATCGTTGTCGGAATCACTCTAATGTTTGTACTCATGTCTCTTATCTCAACTATGGACGTGCAGTCTAGGCGGATGATTAGAGCACTTGGTGGCGCAGATATAACAGTCTCTAACTCCACTAGGATGGGACGCTTCGGATTCGAAGGCTTTCTGATGACAACTATAACAATGGACCAATCAATTATGAATATCATAAAAGACATCGCAGGAGTATATGCTGTCTCTCCCCAGCTCTCTCTGAACGGATTTGTTAACGGTAATCGCTGCTCTCTAAACGGTATAGACCCAGAAACCTACTATATTGTAGTAGGAGATCTAAACATCGTGAGCGGAAGAACACTCTCAAGAGATGATAATTATAGGATTGTCCTAGGACGAACATTGGCGGATAACGCAGGAATAGGTGTTGGACAGACCGTTACAGTTGGTATGAACTCAACAAGCGGCTACAGATTCACTGTTATCGGAATATTCGAGACAGGAATGCCATTCCAAGAGATGGTCGGCTACATTCTTTTGAGTGACGCTCAAGCCATATCAAATCAAGAAGGTTTAGTAACTCAGATACTTGTAAAATGCATCGACCCAAATGATGTGAGCACCATTACTGAGAAGATTTCAAACATGATCCCTGGAGTGAGAGTGACGGTGCCTACGGGAACAGTCCAGCAAGCATCCCAGATGCTGAATACGTTAACTATGTTCTTTGCCACGATAGGCCTAGTCGCATTGGTAGCGGGTAGCTTCGGCGTTGTCAATACGATGGTCATGTCCGTAAGTGAGAGAACCCGTGAAATTGGGACATTAAAAGCCATCGGTGCAAAGAACATCGAGATATTAAAGATATTCCTTACTGAGGCATTATTAATCGGTCTTCTAGGAGGCTTGATTGGGGTCGGAGCAGGTATAGCCCTATCCTACCTATTTCCGTATCTATCCCAGTTCATTGGCTTCATACCAACAGGAGGTACACCATTCGGCAGAATGGGACCAGGCCTAAGAGGGGCATCAACAATAACCCTGACGCCCACATTGGACCCGCTGATCATATTCTTCTGTCTCTCTTTAGGCATCTTAGTAGGTGTTCTAGCCGGACTTTATCCGGCATGGCGTGCTTCACGCATGAAGCCTGTGGAGGCGCTTAGACATGTCTAAAATCATTGTTAGAACCATTGGATTATCAAAGACTTATAGGCGGGGGCTCATCACTATCAAAGCCCTAAATAACGTGGATCTACAGATAGCTGAGGGAGAGATTGCATGCATAATGGGTCCCTCGGGGTCAGGGAAGACAACGCTTCTCAACCTCATAGGAGGCTTGGATAAGCCTACCCATGGCAAAGTCTTCGTCGACGGCACTGACATAACAAGCCTAAACGATAGAGCTCTTGCTAACTATAGGCTTAGAAAAGTAGGATTCATATTCCAGTTCTATAACCTAATACCGACATTAACAGCGCTCGAGAATGTAGAGGTTCCACTAGCATTCGCAAAAGTTCCGAAAGATGAGAGGAAGGCTCGTGCATTAAACCTGCTTAGAACTGTTGGGCTGGAGGATCGGGCTGACCACAAACCGGACGAGCTAAGCGGAGGTGAACAGCAAAGGGTCGCAATTGCAAGAGCCTTAGCGAACAATCCCACATTGATATTGGCTGACGAACCTACGGGCGATCTGGATTCCAAATCGGCGGTCTCATTCATGAAGATTGTCAAGGAGCTCAACGCAAAGGAGGGTAGGACATTCATTATCGTAACTCATGATCCACTAGTCGTTGAACAGTGTTCAAGACTTTTCACAATACGGGATGGGCAGATAGAATCTATACATTGACATCTTTTGATTCGCTTGAGAGATCAAAAGAAAAATAACGTGTATTTTAGCATTTAGACGTGCCTTTAGGGATATGTTAACGTTGTATACCAAAAGTTATCTCCAGAAGGTTTTTAAATCACCTTTGATTAGGATTTAGGGTCAAATTAGTTTATCCTCTCAAGGAACACTTCACGGATTTAACAGTGGGAAGGAGCGGTTGGAAGACGTTCAATATCGTGACGTTAGAGGATTCGGTTCGGATTCCACCTGACAAATTCGGCCAGCCGCTTGAGGTAATAGCCCGTGAGCAGCTGAAGATGAGATACGAAGGCATAATCGACGAAGAACTGGGCTATGTTATCGCCGTAACAGACATCGAAGTCTCGCCTGTAGGAAAAATCATACCTGGAGATGGTGCAACCTATCATAAAGTGAATTTTACTCTATTAACTTTCTATCCGAAGCTGCAAGAAGTTGTTGAAGGAGAAGTTGTCGAAATCGCAGACTTCGGTGCATTCGTCAGAATTGGACCAGTTGACGCTCTGATCCATGTATCGCAGATTATGGATGACTTCATCTCATATGATGATAAGCAAGGGATACTGATGGGAAAAGAGACCAAAAGAAAAGTGACAACAGGAGATCGAATGAGAGTGCGCATAACCGCTGTATCCCTAGGTCGCGGAGGAAGCTTCGGAAAGATAGGCGTCACCGCGAGACAGCCATTCCTAGGGAATATTGAATGGATAGAGCAGGACATAAAAGGCGCCAAGCAGAAGACTGCGGAAAAAGAATAAGAAAGGAAGGATCGTGATAGGGATGGTGGAAAAGGCCTGCAGAAACTGCCACCTAATTTCCGACCAGAATACGTGTCCAAACTGTAAATCCTCTGACCTTAGCGAAGATTTCACTGGCTTAGCAATAATACTTGACCCGGAGAGATCTGCGATCGCCAATATAATGAAAATAGACCGAAAGGGCCGCTACGCCATTAAGATAAGGTGATGAAATATTCTTATTTTGACAGATGAATTAAGGGCTGAATTGAAAAGGCCGCTTGGATTGCTCCTTAAAAATTCAAATACACCTGCAGTTGAAAAACTACGAGATATTTTAGAAGCAAAAAAGCCTAAAAAGTTGATCGCTGTGGGGGATAGGGTTTCTAGGGATCTGTTAAAAAACGGTATCCGCCCAGATATGGTAATCATAGATTATAAGATTATGAGGGAACCAGTTGACCCGCTTGACTTTCAAGCTGAGAAAACATTTCACCTAGAGAATAGAGCTGGAACAATATCCGAAGACTCTTGGAAAATAATTGGAGACGCCGCGAGATATAATGGGACAACAAAGATTGTAGTTGAAGGGGAGGAGGATCTATTAACGCTTGTTGCCGTATCATGTTCGCCATCGGGGTCCCTTGTAATCTATGGCCAGCCTCGGGAAGGAATTGTGGTCGTGGAGGTCACAGACTCAGCAAAGGAAAAAGTTAAAGATATAATTCGGAGAATGAGACAAGAGGTCTCGAAAAACTAAAGTAAGACCTTTGATTGAAAAAGTTATCCCAAAGACTGGTGGGCAAAATGAAGGTTTCAATCATAGATCAGAGTCGTAACGAACTGTTAAAGAGGTTAGAAGTGAAATTCCAGGTCGAGCATCCAAACGATGGAACGCCGTCCAGGTTAGAAGTTAGAGAAAAGATTGCGAATAAACTTGGAATTGACGTAGAGAGGGTGTATGTAAGAAAGATGGAGACAAAAAGTGGGGTCAGAGTAGCCGTCGGAGAAGCAATGATTTACGACACAGTCGACCAAGCTAAATATGTTGAACCGGAACACATAATACTCAGGAACGTCAAGAAGAAGGAAGAAAAGGTGCAATAAGGAGATGTCGCAAAAGAAGGAGAAATCCGTGCATTCCTACTACAAGATTGAAGGGTCAAAGGTCAAAAGGCTGTTACCGACATGTGAAAGATGCGGCGCCGGATACTTCATGGCTGATCATGGAGATCGCTACTCTTGTGGACACTGCGGCTTTACAAGATATAAGTCGGAAAACTCTTTGAAAAAAGAGAATTCGCACTTTGAGTGATTGCTGTTTTTCGATTATCTATTATCTTCAGGTCCTTCCTCTTATGTCTTCTTGCTTATTGAAAGGTATAAGAGGATCCCTGAGAGCGCTAAGAAAATGATCGTAAGTCCAATTACAAGCATCCTCACAGAGGAATACACATCAGTATATTCGAATAATGGAAGAAAGACCATCCATGAATACCATATTAGAAGCAGGCAGCATACCGAAGATATCACGTAGAAAATATTTATTCTTATTCCGCTCAACCAATCACTTCCGCCGCAACCTATCCAAACTCTTTTAGGATATGACCTTTTATTAATGGTTTTGCATAGAAAAAGATATAGAATGGAGAGTTGGAGAAGATAGATATGCGAATAGGGATAATTTCTGACACCCATGACAGGCTTGAACTAATAGATAATATCGTTCGCAGGCTGAATGAGGAGAAACTGGATCTGGTTCTCCATGCAGGGGACTATATAGCACCCTTTGTAGTGGAGCGATTTAGACCGTTAAATATGAAGATGATAGGCGTCTTAGGTAATAATGATGCGGAGAGAACGTTGCTTACCGAAAAATTCAAACAGATAGATAAGCAGATTACGGGTAAATTCGCTGAGATAATCGCCGACGGCTTAAAGATAGCATTACTTCATGGCGAGGAGGATTTGCTGCTGAACTCTATAATCAAGACTGGATACTATGATGTCGTTGTACATGGGCATACGCATCGCGCTGAAATAAGAAGAGAAGGAAATACTGTTATCGTAAACCCAGGCGAAGTTTGTGGCTATCTAAGCAACCAATCAACTTACGCAATTCTCAACACAGAACCTTTTGATGTCAAGATATGTCTAATTGATAAATGATCTTGAAGTTCTGCCTAACAGATATCTCTTATTTACGTATATGGTGGACTGGTGGGCCACATTTTTCTTCTCTCTTTCTCTCCTGAGCAGTTATATGAGCCTCTCTTAGAGGCGCAGGGATCCTGTACCGTCCTGCACAATGAACTACTATCTTTATCGCATTATCTAAAGAGATCTTGTATCCTTGACTTACATATATCGGCTTAACATTCGGTCTTGTCGAGACCTCGGCGCCTATGATCTTTCCTTCGTGGACTATCAGTTTATGCGTTCTCTCATTAGTTTCGATGACCTCGCCGCAAAGCAAACCTTTGGCGACCCCAATTGTAGGAGCATCAAGCAGTAAACCTAGATGTGTTGCAAAACCTAGATGGGATGGATGAGCATATCCATGTCCATCAACCAGGAACACGTCAGGTCTCGTCCTAAGCCTCTTAACTGCTGAATAGGCTGGACGTATCTCCCTAAAAGATAATAGTGTTGGCACGTAAGGAAAATAGACGGTCTCCATTGACGTTTGCTTCTCAACAACCTGAAACGATTCATAATCTAATACGGCGACGGCTCCAAATGCAAAATCGCCTGAATATGCCACGTCTACACCTGCAACAAGATTTATTTTACTCGGCAAGCAGTCTTCAATGACTATTCTCTCTTTAAGAAGATTTTGCATTCTTCTCGCCTCCTCCAAAGAGATTCTAAGATGAGGAAGAATAGAAACAGACATATTGTCCACCCTGAGATATATGCAAAACTCTCATACTTCAATCCGATATTTCAGCTCTTATCCCCAAGAAAACGGGTCCATAAACATCAATCTTCTTCTTATGACTCATTATGTATCGGAGCACAGGATCACTTAGCTTCAGGTTAATGTCACTTAGGCGCCTAACCATCTTAACGCGGATGTCAACCCTACTTTTACCCGACTTCGCAGCCTCCTCGATATTTGCTGCTGCAAATTTTGCAATGCCGTCAATATACCTAATTCCTGTGGATTTACCCTTTTCACGGACTTCCTTCAGTACGGGAATTTGCTCTCTTCCAGCAGGAGGCACGCCTAAGATGTTTCCATTATATACGTATAAGCAGTTCTCGCCAGCTGGTCCCATTAAGGTGGAGTTCGTCTCATTCTCGTAAAGGTAGACTTGTACATGTTTCCCTAATAGTGATCCCTCGAACGCCAAGAATTCGCATGGGCTCGGCTCTTTTGCGTGCCTTATCGCCTCTGCGATTATCAGCTGGGCAATCTTGTCTCCTTCCTCTGTCTCTGGTTGAATGTCAAAGCTTATGCTTCTGGCTATTTCCTCGTCTGAATATGCAATTTCCCTATAGAATTGAGGATAGACAAGCCTTCTAATGTCTTCTTCACAGTGAGTAACCAATGCCAGCCGCTCCACACCAATCCCAACGTTCAAAACCGGATATTCCAAGTTGTACCTAGCTAGGGCAATAGGGCTGTACATGCCATAATCTACTACCTCAACCCACCTCTTCGATACTGGATTGTAGATGAAGCCCTCATACTCTGTTCCCGGAGCATAATACTTTGATGTCGTCTTCTTCTTTACAAATCTAAATTCTTTGATTCCAAGAGGATCGAGTAACGCCCTCACTATTACCTCTCCATAGTCCTCACCAACCTCCTCATCCATTATAACGCAGCTCGCTGAATGATGAACGCGGAGATGAGTAGGATCTTCACTCTGTTCCCTTCTAAATCTGATATCAATCGAAAAGAGTTTAATAGGGGTCTCCATTTTATGCTGCAGGGCTTGAAGCGTTAGGAACCAAGCGCTGGTCATATGCGATCTTAAAGTAAGATGTGAAGGCTCAGGTCGCAGGGTGGAAAACTCGGGAAAAACTTCTGAGACGACTCTTATCGCTGCCTGATCTGATGTTTCAAGTGCAGACGCGATTTTCTCGACAAGATCGTCGGAATCGATTTCTCCCTTCTTATATTTTCTTAACACTTTCTGGAGAGCCGATATTTTTGCATCATCGATTGCTATACCTATCTTCTTTATCTCTTCGCATTTGCTTTTGCTTAAACCAATGTCAGGCCTTGGAAGAGCAGCCAGATAGTAGCATCGATCCAATATTATTGGCGCTTCCGGACCATATTGCTTATAGATCTCGTTTTCGTCGATGATAATTGGGTTCATAACCTCATCGAACCCTAATTCCAGAAATGATAGTCTGAGTCTTTGGATAAG
The DNA here is from genome assembly GCA_025059045.1 of Candidatus Bathyarchaeota archaeon. Classification (NCBI taxonomy): domain Archaea; kingdom Thermoproteati; phylum Candidatus Bathyarchaeota; species Candidatus Bathyarchaeota archaeon. The sequence continues at coordinate 33,471 of JANXEA010000004.1, forward strand.
ATCATATATTGGATGTGATGCTCCATGCCTCCTAGCCGTCAACTTGGCCATGTTAGAGGATGATGGAAGTAGTTTTCTGCTTTCATACCAAGCGATTTCGAAGCCTTCTTTCTTCACGTTCTCCAGGATTTCTTTAGGCTCCAAAGGACCCTTCATTTTCTATCCTCTCAAGCTTTTTCTTGAGTTCATGGATAGAATCCTCGAGAAAGCCTCTCCTCACTTCGAGAGTTATGTCGCCCCTTGTCGCCTCTATCACGCGCCTTGCAACGTCACATTTTCTCCTTAGGCTTGGGACCAATGACTGAGCTTCGTCTAAGTTTATCAGTTCCATATATATTGCCTCCATGTATTCTAAACATTCTTCAGCTTTCTCGGTCTCTCCATTTCTGAGGAAGTCAAGAGCTCTGCGTCTCAGCTCTCCAATAACGTCAGCCAGACCTAAAACATAAGGGGTCGGAGGGACACCAATCTCCTCAGGCTTTGGAAAACGCTTATCATTGACCAGAGAAATCATTATGTATGCCTCCGCATATTCTTCGAAAGCCGAATCGGCCAGTCCGCCGTATGTGAAGTCTGGGCTCTCTTTGGAAAGCTCAACGATATTTGCAAATGTAACCTTAGCTTCTTCAAGCTTATTTCTTGCCTCATCAAGTCTATGTTTATGAAGAAGAAGAATAGCTTGTTTCGAGAGCTTTGTTGCCCTGCGAAGATGTGCCTGAATTGTCTGGCGAAAACTGTCCCTTTTAACAATACTTTCTTGTACCTCTTTTAATGTCTCGCCTAAGGACATGGTGCTCACTTGCTTTGACGGTGAATTTTACGATCACTTCTTATATGGCGTAAAGGTTATTTAAAATCTCTCAAAGTATACATGAAAAACTTACACAAGACTAAAGTTTATTATCTAGCATTAAATAAGACGTGGTGCAATGTAAATTGACTTTTGCCCCCTTCAAATCGGTCTCATCTAGGCTTAAACGTATTCCATGCGCGATGACGGTCGCCGGGTCTGACAGTTCTGGGGGCGCTGGCATCGAGGCAGACCTGAAAACCTTCTGCGCTCTAGGTGTCCATGGAGCCTGTGTTGTAACAGCAGTGACATCCCAGAACACAAGAGGAGTATATGACATTTATCCGGTTGATCCTGACGCCGTCAAGAGGCAGATGGAAACGATCCTAGAGGATATTCACGTTGACTCAGTCAAGACAGGTATGCTTTACTCTAAAGAGGTAATTAACGTCGTCTCGGAAATGATCGACAAGTATGATCTCAAGGCAGTTGTGGACCCTGTTCTCTCTGCGGGGACCGGCGACCCCTTAATCGTTGAGGATGGGTTAGATGCCCTCGTCAAGATATTGTTACCGAAAGCCAAGGTGGCGACACCTAACATAATTGAAGCAGAGGTAATTCTGAAAACTTCTATTAGAAACCTTGAGGATGCGAAAGATGCTGCCAAAAAGATCGCTCAGCTAGGTCCAAAAACGGTGGTTTTAAAGGGAGGTCATCTTAAATTATGCGATGATAAAGTATACGATGTAGTGTGTCTGGAAGATGGTGCGATAAAGATATTTGAGAAGAAACGTGTTCTAGGCGAATTTCATGGTTTGGGCTGCGTCTTCTCGGCGGCAATTGCTGGACATATGGCTTTAGGATCAAACCTGAAAGACGCAGTCGAAAGAGCTGAAGGCTTAATAAGTGAAGTTATCCTGAACCCATGTAAAATTGGCCATGGGAGAGCTATAATCAATCCTGTAGATAATATTTACAGGAAATCTGAGAGGTTCCAGAGCTTATTGGAAGTGCAAAAAGCAATAGAGATTATTGAGTCGAGAAGCGAACTCTCGCCATTTATAGCCGAGGTTGGCACTCAGATTGGTATGGCAATCCCATTCGCATCAAATTTCGATGACGTTGCAGCTGTTGAAGGAAGAATTGTTAAGGTTCGCGGCAAGCCTAAAGCCGTTGGTCAGGTATGTTTCGGGGCCTCGAGACATATTGCAAGCGTAATCCTCGCAGTGATGGAGTACAATCCAGAGATGAGGGCGGCACTCAATCTTCGTTATGATCGAGGATTAATAGAAGCTTTCAAGAAGGCAGGCTATAGGATTTCATGCTTCGACAGAAGACTTGAACCTGCAACCGCTAAAGAGGTCGAGGGTAGTACATTAGATTGGGGAGTGAGAGAAGCAATAAGGAGTTTAGGCGGGGTTCCAGATGTAATATTTGATCTGGGCGATGTTGGAAAGGAGCCTATGATCCGCGTTATCGGAAAGACGGCAAGCGACGTTCTTCATAAGACCTTGGAAGCATTGAAGCATCTATGAATTGTTTCTTTCTATAACTCTCCTCTCCAACAGTAGAGGCAAAGGTCCTCCTCTTTAAGACCGGTATTTCCCGGAGCTTCTATTACGGCTCTGACAAGGTTTCTTAGTGACTGAAACTTCAGAGTTGTAAATCCGATTTGCTTTCTTATTTCTTCAACCATTGTAGCATACTCTGGGCTCTTAGGATCCAAGTATTTGCTTACATCTTTCTCATTCTCAATCATAGCAAGCGCCTTGCATGTTGCTAGGTCGTTTCTCCTCGTTGAAAGATCAAAGATGCATGGATACATCTGAGGTGGAGAAGCTATCCTCCCATGAATTTCTTTTGGATTATATGGCAAAATCTTCTCTTTCAGAAGATCTCTAAGCTGTGTGCCCCGGCGGATTGAGTCGTCTATAAGGATTATCCTTTTCCCCTCTATCATTTGAGGATTTGGAATCTGCTTATACCTTGCTATCAACTCTCTTTTTTCCTTTGTTGGAGGAATATAGCTCCTGCCCCATCCGGGAGTATATTTTATAAGCGGCCTCCGCAGAGGGGGGATAAGCTTGAATGTTTCGGCTACTACTTTCTCCAGATGCTCTATATCTAATTCGCCGTTTTTTAATTTCTTTATGGCTGCAGATATCCTCTCCTCTGCAAGTTCGATCTTTCTTTTTACGTACCCAACAGAGTGGGGAAAGCCGGAATCCGCTATGCCAAGTACTAAATCTGCTTCTACATCGTCTTCTTCTGCAAGAAAGCCTCCACATCTTTCGCGGACAATCTCTGCGTTGATACCATAATAGTCAGACGTTGGGAATCCGAAGTAGACGTGAAGGAATGGACAGAATTTCCTCTTGAATTGCATGTTATTCCTAGTCTTCAGACCTCTTTCACTGATGGAGACTATCTCTCGATAATCGAGGAATTTTAAGATTTTAAAACCAAGATTTGGAAATGATGTTGTTTCAGATGCGATGGCAACGTCGTTGCCTCTTATACCTATGATCAGCGGGAACATGTCGCCAGAAGCGTAAATGCTCCTCTCATCTTTTGAAAGGACAAGAAGGGATATTGTTCCATCAATCTTTTCATACATTCTTTCTATTCCATCGATGATGTTCTTTCCCCTACTTATCAGCTCGCCTACAATCTCCGTCTGGTTCGGCACAACCTTTCCATCCCTGTTTATAGATTTCTTGAACGTTGCCCCGGAATTTATCAGTTCGCGATAAAGCAGATCCGCGTTTCTGATGAGTCCTACTGTACATACAGCATAGGTTCCTATACTAGTTTCGAATATCAGAGGCTGTTCTTCTTGCGCATTGCTGATAACGCCTATTCCCATTATGCCGCTTATTTTTCCATACTCTCTTTGGAATTCCGACTTGAATTGACTGTTGCTGATGTCGTGGAATATTATTTTGATGTCATCGTCTAGAAAGGCTAATCCGCCGATCTCTGTGCCGAGATGAGAGTGATAGTCGACACCGAAGTAGAGATCATCCCTGAACCTTTCCCTTGAATATACGCCGAAAAGTCCGCCTAACATTTTATCATCGAAGGATGAGTTTGTGAAGACCGTATAAAGCATTTTTGCACTATTTTATGTAAAAATATAGGTCTATGAATGTTCAAGCACTTTTTTTGCGATAGCTTCGCCGACTTCAGTAGTCGTCGAATTTCCGCCTAAGTCATATGTTCTAACACGTCCCTCCCGCAGAACTGATATTACTGCATTTTCAATACGATTTGCCGCCTCCTTCTCGTTGAGGTATTCCATCATCATCTTTGATGCTAAGATCATCGCAATTGGGTTTGCTCTGTTTTTTCCAGCATGTTTAGGAGCTGAACCATGCACAGGCTCAAACATCCCATAAGAGTCTCCAATATTTGCACCCGGCATAAGACCTATGCCCCCAGCAAGTTGAGCTGCCTCATCCGATAAAATGTCTCCGAAAAGGTTTGTTGTTACTATAACGTCAAACTTTTCAGGTTCTTTTATCAACCTCATCGCCATTGCATCTACATGTTCCTCGTCTACAAGGACGTCTGGATACTCGTTAGCAATCCTGAACACGGCTTCCCTGAAGATACCGTCCGTGATTCTCAAGATGTTCCTTTTGTGAACGCAAGTAAGATGCTTTTTACGTTTAGAGGCATAATTAAAGGCTATTCTTGCAATCTTTTCCGAAGCTTCTTGTGTAATAACCCTTATAGCGATGCCCCTCCCCTTGGAAACTTCAAATTCAATGCCGGAATAAAGCCCCTCCGTATTCTCCCTGACTATCAGCATATCGATCTTAGGATTGGCTGCGGGTACCCCTGGAAGAGCTCTACACGGCCGCAGATTAGCGTAGAGATCAAATTTTTTCCTGATGGTCACAGCGACGCTAGGAGGTGCGCCTGGATCCTCTGGAGTCGTCATGGGACCCTTCAGGCAAGCAGCAGTCTCCTTTAGGAGACTTATTGTCTCAGTTGGAAGATTAGTGCCATATTTATCGATACAGTAGTATCCAGCATCTCCGTATATCAGCACAAGCTCTAACCCCTCTACTGCTTCTTGGACTGCATGAAGAACTTTGACAGCGGCTTCTGTAACTTCTGGACCTATTCCATCACCAGGAAGGACCGCGATCTTATAGATTCTGGACATAAGCAAGTCTCTCCAGATCAGCCAATCTAATCTTCGCGAGAATATTTATCCCTTTAGTTTTATATGCCGGCAAAAATCAAAAATACTCTCTTCCACTATCCTTCGTAACAATGGTTCCTGAAAGATAATTAAAGAGCCTTTGTCTCCTTGTAGGATAAAAAATCCATCCGACGAGACAGTCTAGTGGCAGCATAAAAGCCTTTCCAAAACTTTCTATGGCGGCTGTACTTAAAGTTAAGGGTGCGCCATCAGATCTTGTTACACGTAGATTCAGAACCATTTTTCCGAGTGATTGACCACTAATGCCCTCCATTAAAGTCCAATAAATGAAGTATATCACATTATCAAGACCGATCATGGAAAAGGGGATCCAGATTATGAGACGCTGAATAGGGAATATTATGGGCCATATCGACAATAAGAATAAAGATTTGAGTGTGGAAAGAAATATTCCGACGATTATCACATCAATAAGCCATGCTAGAAATCTATCCCCCCAGCTTGCTGCGGGTATCCTTTTAGTTACTATATGTTCCACAGCCTTCCCGCATATAGGACAATACCTAGCGTCCTCTGGCAATTGGGCTCCGCAATCTCTGCAATAAGTCAATTCTTACACCTTCTAAATCGGGCGTAATCGCAAATTAATGCATCTCATTATTTATAAAGTTAAAATAATCGGAATATAAGAACTTTTGAATAATATCAAATCGACTAGTCGGAAGGGAAACATGATTGGATATTAATGGTAAATTGAATCTCATCGTGCGAAACACGGAAGAAATCGTAACGAGAGAGGAGCTCCATAGTCTTCTAGAAACAAAGAGTAGACCGAAAGCCTACTGGGGCTTCGAATGTTCCGGCTTCATGCATGTAGGCATGGGTCTTATATGCGGCTCGAAAATTAAGGATATGGTCAAGGCTGGGTTCGACTTCATAATATTTTTAGCCGATTGGCACAGCTGGATCAACAACAAATTAGGCGGAAAGATGGAAAATATACGTTTAGCGGGAGAGTATTTTAAAGAGTGCTTTGAGGCCCTCGGAGTAATTACTAGTGGAGTGAAGGTTGTTTGGGCCTCAGATATTGTAGGAGATGTTGAATACTGGGAAAAGGTTGTTAGAATTGCTAAATCCTCATCGTTACTTAGAGTTAGAAGGTCTTTGACAATAATGGGTAGAGAAATGGATTCCTCGGATATTGAGACTGCATGGTTACTTTATCCATGCATGCAGGTTGCAGATATCTTTCATATGGATCTTGACGTCGCTGTTGGAGGTATCGATCAGAGAAAAGCGCATATGCTAGCTAGGGATGTTGCGGAAAAAGTTGGCTGGAGGAAGCCTGTGTGCATTCACACCCCGCTGCTCTTAGGGCTGCAAAAGCCTGAAGGTATTAATGTGCATGAAGGCCTTTTTGACGAAGACAGCGCCTTAAACCGGCGGTTAATGTCCAAGATGTCAAAGAGTAAGCCTGAGAGCTGCATATTTGTTCATGACCCTCCTGAAGAGATAAGAAAAAAGATGATGAACGCTTACTGTCCACCCAGACAGGAAGAAGGAAACCCTGTCCTAGAGCATGCCCAGTACATCATATTTCCAATATGCGGGAATATGGAGATTCAGCGTCCATCAAAATATGGCGGATCAATAGTTTTTGAGAATTATGAGGAACTTCGAGCGGCATACCTTAGAGGTGAAGTGCATCCATTAGATTTGAAGAGCAGCGTTGCAGAGGCGCTAATTGAGATCTTAGAACCAGTCAGAGAGCATTTTCGAAGGAAGTCTGAAACATTAGAAGAACTTGAGAAAATTGAAATGACAAGATGATTATAGTCTTTAGAAGTGGAGAAAGGAACATTAAAAACTATGCACAGGCTGGCATAAATGCTTGGAAAGGTGAAGTAAAGTGAGATATTTTTCCACCAAAGATATTGGTAGAATCTTCGTCTTAAGGCTGGATCCTGGGGATTATGTGCTTGAGAGCATCATGGACCTTGTAGAGAAGGAAGGGGTCAAGGAAGGCGTAGTGGTCTCGGCTGTCGGTACATTAGATCGCTACAGTGCTCATATGGTTACTTCAACAACATTCCCGCCTGAGAACTTGTTTGTAACGTTAAATGACGAGCCCATGGAAGTTCTTTCCATATGCGGATTAATAGTTGCTGGTGAACCCCATCTTCATATAGTTGTTTCCGACTCGAAGAAGGCTTATGGAGGGCATCTTGAGAAAGGTTGCAGAACACTATATGTGGCTGAAATCGTGATAATTGAATTGAAATCGCTCAATTTGAAGAGGGTTAGGGAAAGTGACCAGGTGAAAAGACTGACTAATATAGAGGATAACAAGTAAGCGAAAGGTGCCGCAAGACCCGATGATACATAGAGACATTTTTTATTATTCTACTTAACCTCATTGACTATAAGTTAAGGTGGCGATTATGGCGTTGAAGAATTGGGATGCCAATTATCTGATTGAACTTTTAGCTAAACCACAGAAGGGTGAGTTGAACTATGATGGAATAGAAAGTCCACTGACGCGGTTAGAAGCGTTGAGGGAGCTTAAAAGACTGGAAACGGCCGGTATCCTCAGCAAACCCGAGAGGAGATACGGTGTTAATGTGCATATTCACACGAGCGAGTCTTTCAGTGTTTTCCGTTCCCCGTCTGAGGCCGCTTGGGTTGGCTATAGATCAGGCATAGAAATATTGGGCATAAACGACCATTACACGATTGATGGGCATAAAGAGTTCAAAGAGGCTTGCAAAATATTAGGGCTAAAGGCTACTTTCAACATTGAAGCTATGGCTATGTCCCAGGAGGCAAAGAATGAAGGGGCTAGGTATAATGATCCAAAAAATCCTGGTAGGGTGTACTTATGCGGAAAGGGTATAACACGCAACCTTAAACCAGGGTCAGCAAGCGATAAACTTCTTCAGACTATGAGGCGGGCTTTTAGGGAGAGATGCCGAGAGATGACTGAGAAGGCAAGCATTTTTCTAAGCCAGTTCGATCCTTTCCTGAAGTTGGATTTTGAAGAAGTTTTAAAGTTCACGCCTAGAGGGAATGTAACTGAGAGGCATGTTGCCCAAGCCATTGCCGAAAAACTGAAAAAGAGATTCAGTAAGACCGAAGAACTTAAGGAATTCTTGGCGATGCTCCTAGGGGATTTTGATGAAGCGGCTTTACAACGTGAAGACAAGTTCCAAGACCTCATAAGGAATACTCTTCTAAAGGCAGGAGGCCCAGCCTACGTTGAGGAACCGCCTGAGGCGTTCCCAAGCATAGAAAGTATTGTAAAACTTTTCTTAGATTACGGGGCGATCCCCACCTATCCAGTGCTAGGAAACCCCATAACAGAGAGAGAAGCTGACTTAGACAAGCTGCTCGATGAGCTTGAGGATTATAAAATATACGCCATTGAGGTGATCCCGAAAAGAAATACGCGAGAAAGACTATCAGAGATTTTGATCACAGCGAAGAGACATGGTTTTCCTGTATTTAATGGGACTGAGCATAACACAAAGACCCATGAACCTCTCATAGATGAGTTTTCAGCGGATCCAGAATTCGCGCCTATCTTCCGCGAAGGTGCCTGCCTAATTCTTGGGCATCAAATCCTAGCGGAATATGCTGGGAAAGGCTACGTAGACAATAACGGAAAACTATCCTTTAACGAAAGGAAATTCGGCATTTCATTTTTCTCGTTTGCTGGCAAGATCATATGGTCTGAGGAAGCTTTACAATGGCTTTCCAAAATTGGAGAAACTAACACCTTAAAGGTCGTATTGGGGCTTCACTCAGTCTTTTCGGATAACTCTGCAAAAGAGTTTTGGGTTAAGCCTGGCTTCGAGGTTCCTAAGAGAATATTAGATAGGATAGTGATCAAGGAGGACAGAGCCTGTTTCAAAGATGAGGATGCAAAGATCTCCTTTGAAAGGATTGCGAAAGACTTAGTAGTGCCTAAAAGTTAATGGCTGATGCATAGGGTTAATTTCATTCCCAACCTCGTTGGGAAGGCTATACAAAGTTATATATTATCCTCCAAGGCTTGTTAGATATGCATATCTCGCAGAGTGGTGAAAAGGATGGTCAAGAAAGGAACATTAAAAATAAGTGTTGACAATATATTGGGCTCTATAAGTCCTAACATCTTTGGCCACTTTATTGAGCATCTAGGAAGATGCATATACCCCGGAATCTGGGTCGGAAAATCTTCAAAGATCCCAAATGTTGATGGTCTAAGAAAAGATGTCGTAGAGAAATTTAGAGCCGTCAATCCGCCTGTGATAAGATGGCCTGGAGGCTGCTTTGCCGACCAATACCATTGGCAAGATGGGATAGGCCCATCTGAGAAACGCCCAAGAAGACTGAATATCTGGTGGGGCGGAGAAGAAACAAACGAGTTCGGAACAGACGAGTTCATAAAGTTCTGCAGATACGTGAACGCTGAGCCGTACATATGTGTGAACGTTGGATCAGGAAGCCCGGCCGAGGCTGCTGCATGGCTTGAGTATTGCAATTACGCTGGCAAGTCTGAATATAGCGATTTAAGAAGCAAAAATGGGTCTAAAGATCCCTACGGGGTTAAATATTGGGGCGTCGGAAATGAGAATTGGGGATGTGGCGGGTCTTTCGACCCAGTCTATTACGCCTGGGAATACAGGAGGTTTGCGACATACCTTAAAAAGATTGATCCTTCAGTACAGCTGATTGCATGTGGACATATTTCAAGAGACTGGAATTATAAGTTCATGGAGAACCTTCGAAATCACATAAACCTCATCGATCATCTATCAATACACTATTACTTTCCTAAGTTCGGCGGAGACACAAACTTCACAGAAGAAGATTACTTCAATCTAATGCTTGACGTGCAGAACCTAGAATACCAGATCCAGCAGGCAATCAATGTCGTTGAATATTTCGCAGAGGGACGCAAGGATATAGGAGTCGTGGTTGATGAGTGGGGGACTTGGCATCCCCAAGCGACGGTTGAAACTGGACTGTACCAGCAGAACACACTTCGCGACGCGCTCCTTGCCGGGGCAGTATTAAACCTTTTTACCAAATATTGTAGAAAGGTCGTAATGGCTAATCTGGCACAGACCGTTAATGTTCTACAGAGCCTCTTTCTTACGCGGGGGGAGCAAACTATTGTCACCCCAACATATCATGTCTTCGCACTGTACAAGGAACATATGGGAAACTATGCGCTAAAAGTGAATTATGAATCACCGGTCGTCAAGGAACTGCCGAGGATCGAGGAGCGGCACCAGAGATTCAAGTCTGAGAGGATTAAGCCTCTGCAAGCCTTAGATGCGTCCGCGTCTCTAAGCAAAGATGGTGGGCAAATAATCCTGACATTACTCAATCAGAGTCTGGAGGATCTTGAAGTTGCTATTAGTCTGACGGGAGGGAAAGAAGTTGCGGAAACAAGATTATCCGTGCTGACGGCTGATAATCTACAAGACCATAACGACTTTCACAGTCCAGATAAGGTTTCGCCGCGTGAGGAGAAGATAAAAGCAAGAGGCCACACCTTCGACTATACTGCTCCAAAGCATTCCGTAAGTCGATTAATACTATACTTGTCATAGCGGATGGTAGGTCGGTGCTTTCATCATTGCGGACTCTTTATCTTTTTTATTAGCCAAACAATCTTCTTTCCAAAATTCGCAGCCGTTCTAAGGCCTTCCTCATCTTTTAAAACATCCCCCTTCTCTCTCCCGAAGGCGATATTCCAATATGTCGATCCAGGAACAATCATCCCCTGATGTAGGAAGAAGAATAGAAGCTCCGCAAATGTGAAGTTGTGCCCTGCCCTTCTTGCGACAACCATTGCTCCGCCAACCTTATTCTCAAGTATCCTCCCCTTGGCGCCGGATACGAGAGCGGCTCTGTCGATCAGTGCCTTAATCTGAGGCGTAGAGGAACCGACGTAGACAGGTGATGCCAAGATTATGCCGTCAGCCTTAACCATCTTTTCGAATACCTGCTGAAAATCGTCTTTTATTTGGCATTCCCCAGTCCTCCTGCATGAGAAGCATCCATCACATGGCCTAATCTCCTTGTCGCACAACCTTAACAGCTCTGTCTCAGCCCCTTCAGCTTGAGCTGCCTTAAGGGCCTCCGAAACGAAGATTTCAGTGTTGCCGCCTATACGAGGGCTTCCAACAATACCAACTATATAAATCATGGCATTACCCCAAAAGAAGGGAGGTATTAAGATATATTATAAGTTTCGGTCCATGGATTAGATGCCACTCGTTCACCCTGCCTTGCTTTTCAATGCCGCTAACGCCAGAGCCTCGCCGAGTTTTCTGCATGAGTCAAGATCTTTACTTGTCGGATAACCGCTTGAGACAATCCCTTCAGCTATCTTTTTGAGTCTAAATGCATCCATCATCCTTTCCAAGCTTAAGAGTGCAGAGTTACTTGGGCCTCCTCCCGACGTGAATGCGGCTGCGGGTTTTCCCGCGACCTTATCCCTAATGTTCCATGCTCTATCAAAGAAGTCCTTCATTAATCCACTCATATATCCAAAATAATTCGGGGAGCCGAATGATACGGCATCACATTTGATGAAATCTTCAATGGATGCATCTTCCACACGCTTGACCTTCGCTTTAGCTCCCTCAACTTTGCCAACTCCATCGGCTACAGCCTTCGCCAATAATTCTGTCTTGCCAGTTCTCGAGTAATAAAGAATTAGCACCTCGACCATTATCTTTACCTCAACTCATAAAACTACTAGTAATGGAAAAGGTTTATGGTTTTTGCCTTTTTCTTAAGCTTGCATAGAGATTCATCAAAGTCCTCTCGGGTTCAGCACTTCTTGTTAGGAATGAACCTACTACAGCAACCTTCGCTCCAGCCTCAAAAACTTTGATGATTGTTTGCTCATTTATGCCCCCGTCAACCCAGACAGTCGTTTCAGGATAGGATTCCACGATCGTGCTAATCCTCTCTTTTGCCTCTTCACAAAATTTCTGTCCTCCGCGGCCCATTGGAACAGACATGAGCAATACATGATCGGCTGCATTGATAATGTCTGCTGTAAGCAACTTGAATGGTGTTGGGAGGTTGATACATATGCCTGCTGAGTATCCATACTTTCTCAGGAGATTTAATGCCCTAATAGTTTCCTCCTCCGATTTGAATGATTCTCTCTGTATAAAGATGACAGTCTCCTCGCGATCTTCTTCTAGCATGAAATTGTTGATTTTCCAAATTATTGGAAAAGGGTTTTTTACCATGAAATGAAGGTCTAAAGGTATCTTGTCACGGAGCATCTCATATAGTTGTCTTATGAGCGGAATTGGAAACGATGTGGTGCTCGGAATCAGTGATGGTCTCATAATATCAATGTGAACTGTGCGAAGATTACCAGTCTTCACTAATTGATTTATCAAAACCCACGACCTCGATAAGTTTAGATTGCCGATGTGTCTCCTAAGATCAGATTCCAGCTCGAATATTGAAAGAGATATTTGCATGTTTCCTTCACTTCAGATTTGAAAAATATTTAGATGTTAAAGGTAATATTTACTTATAGCCCAAGTGATCAGGAGTTTAAAACATGACTGAAGAAGGTTTATATATAGGAGTTGACGTTGGAACCCAGAGCACTAAAACGATAGTTTTCGATGGAGAGTCAGGAAGAGTTTTAGCAAAAGCTTCACAGGGCTATGGGCTTATCGAAGGATTGCCCCCTGGTCATAAGGAGCAAGACCCCTCTGTCTGGATAGAGGCTCTACGCTTAACTATAAAGATGTGTTTGAAAGAAGCGAGTATAGATCCTGCGAGGGTAAGGGCCATTGGAGTTTCTGGGCAGCAACATGGGCTTGTCCCCTTGGATGAGAAAGGTAACGTCATAAGACCTGCAAAGCTCTGGAACGATACGAGCACAGTGAACGAATGTAAGTACCTGATACGAAAGCTAGGCGGTAAAAGATCCGTGATCGAGCTTCTGGGGCTGTCTATTCCACCAGGATTCACAGCCTCAAAGATTCTTTGGTTAAAGCGACACGAGCCCATGAACTTTAGGAAGCTTAGAACAATTCTTCTTCCTCATGATTATGTGAATTTTTACTTGACTGGCAGAAAAGTGATGGAGTACGGTGATGCTTCAGGAACTGCTTTAATGAATGTTAGGACTAGGACATGGTGTATGAAAGTATTGGAGACAATTGATCCTGGTCTTGAGGAAAAGCTTCCGCCAGTCCAAAGTTCTGATAAGCCAGTAGGCTTCATAAGGCGGGAAATCGCGGAGAAATTTGGCTTTAAAGATGATGTTCTAGTCAGCGCAGGTGGAGGAGATAATATGATGGGTGCTATAGGCACAGGGAACACAAGGAAAGGGATTGTAACGGCTAGTTTAGGCACATCAGGCACAATATATGCATACTCAGACGTTCCCATAGTGGATCCTGAAGGCGAAATTGCCTGCTTCTGCGACTCAACCAATGCGTGGCTGCCGCTTCTCTGCACAATGAATGTAACGGTAGCTACAGAGTTCGCTAGAAACCTTTTCGGTCTCTCACATGACGACTTATTAGGGGTAACTGAAATGGCTCCTCCAGGCTCAGACGGTCTCATTCTCTTGCCATATTTTGAGGGGGAGAGAACGCCAAACGTGCCGGATGGTACAGGTGTCTTTTTCGGGCTGAATAGCAAAACTTATGATAAGGCGCATATTATGCGGGCTTCAATGGAAGGTGCGACTTTGGGGATGAACTATGGATTGAACAAGATGAGAGAGCTTGGAATTAGACCTGAAGAAATTAGGCTTACTGGCGGCGGCTCAAAGAATAAGGCTTGGCGTCAAATCGCCGCGGACATCTTCGAAGTAGATGTCGTCTGTTTAGAAATTGATGAAGGAGCAGCGTTTGGCGCTGCATTGCAAGCATTATGGACATATAAGAACTTTATTGGCCATAAGGTGACTATTCAGGAAGTAACTGAAAGATATGTTAAGGTTGATGAGAACTCACGTCTCTCCCCAAAAACCAAGAATGTCAAAGTTTACAGGAATCTTCAAAAAATCCATGATGAGCTGAGCAGAAGCCTACGAAGAGTATTTAGAAAACATAGATCATTCTTGGAGCAGTATGTTGGAGGAGCAAGAGGCGGGTAGAGTAACACCATCAGCTGGTCATCTCGAGATAAACACTTTGAAAAGGTATTGGTCAGTTGGGGATTTTGAGTGATAGTGTTTTTATGTTTCAATAGAAATCAATAATCTTTGATCATAGTGACCTTTGAAGCGTGTAGGGAAATCATAGAGGACCTGTTAGAACATGGAGACCTCGATTCGGAAGATGTTAACCTAATCAAGGCAAGGATTGCTGAGAAGTATGGTCTGACCTCGGTCCCCTCAAACTCGGAAATCATGAAATGTGCAGAAGATAATGAGAAGCCTAAGATTCTCAAGATTTTAAGGAGAAAGGCTGTTAGAACAGCCTCTGGCGTGACAATCGTTGCTGTGATGACGAAGCCTTGGCCGTGCCCGCAGGGGGAACCATGCGCCTACTGTCCAGGTGGTCCGTCACACGGGGTTCCCCAAAGCTATACCGGCTTAGAGCCTGCTTCATTGAGAGGCGCACAAAACGATTATGATCCCTTCAGACAGGTTAAACATCGATTAGCACAGTATGAAGCGATTGGACATCCCGTCGATAAGGTTGAATTAATAATTATGGGAGGGACTTTTCCAGGCACCCCCCTTGACTATCAGAGATTTTTTGTGAAGGGGTGCTTGGACGCATTGAATGGTGTTTCTTCAAACACGCTTGAAGAGGCGAAGAAGATTGCTGAGACGGGTAAAATTAGGAACGTTGGCATAACAGTAGAGACGCGCCCAGACTGGGCGAAAGAAATTCACGTCGACCACATGCTATCACTTGGGGTTACACGTGTAGAATTAGGCGTTCAGAACATCTATGATGATGTATACAGGATTGTAAATCGAGGTCACACAGTTAAGGACGTGATTGAGGCCACAAGAATTCTCAAAGACTCCGGACTAAAAGTGGGATACCATATGATGCCCGGTCTTCCAGGCTCGAGCTTCGAACGTGACTTAGAAGGCTTCAAGAGGATCTTCACGGATCCAAATTTCAAGCCGGATATGATAAAGATATACCCGTGCCTAGTAATTGAAGGTACAAAGATCCACGACTGGTGGAGGGAGGGTAGATATGAGCCATATACGACCGAAGAAGCGGTACGGCTGATAGCTGAGGTCAAAAAACTCGTGCCTGAATGGATCAGAATAATGCGGGTTCAAAGGGATGTACCAGCTTATGTGATCAAAGCCGGGGTAAAAAAGAGTAACCTGAGAGAACTTGTGCTGGAAAGGCTCAGGCAAGAGAATGCGAAATGCAGGTGTATAAGATGCCGTGAAGTTGGGCATAGATGGTTGAAGGAGAATGTGATGCCGGATTTGGATAGGGTGGAAATCGTGACGAGGCAATATGAAGCCTCAGATGGTATTGAATTCTTTATCTCCTGTGAGGACATTGAGCGAGACATTTTAATTGGTTATCTTAGGCTCAGAATGCCATCAGAGTATGCGCATAGACCTGAAATCAAGGGCGAGGATGTCTCGCTAATACGCGAGTTACATATATGTGGTCCCCTAGTTCCGGTTGGAGAGAAGTATGTTGGAGCATATCAACATAGGGGGTTTGGTAGGCTCCTAGTGCAGAAGGCAGAAGATGTCAGCCGAGATTATGGGGCCAGAAAGATATTGGTAACCAGCGCATTGGGAACAAAGACTTATTATAAACGGTTAGGCTATGATTATGCCGGGCCCTATATGAGCAAGAACATTTGATTCGGAGAAATTTAATATTCTTGAAGCACATGTTGAAGGGTGATCGGCAGCAGATTGGAGGACGATATCTACCGTGAAGTCAATTGATAAATATGAGCTTGTGAATGAATTGGCACGTCGCAGAGGGTTCTTTTGGCCCTCATTTGAGATATATGGAGGGGCAAGCGGGTTCATCAGCTGGGGGCCATTCGGCTCGATAATGAAAAGGAAGATAGAGGACAAGTTTAGAAGGATGTTCTTGCAGCGACATAACTTCTATGAGGTAGAGACACCGATAATAACGCCTGAGAAGATCTTCAAGGCTTCAGGTCATCTTGAACACTTCAAAGAGCCCATGGTTGAATGTTTAAAATGTAAAAGGAGATTTAGAGCGGACCACCTGTTAGAGGGATCTACTGATCTAAGCCAGCAAGAGATTGAGAAAATGGATCTAGCCGCAATAGAGGAGACTATCAGAAACCAGGGGGTCAAGTGCCCTGACTGCGGAGGATTATTATCCGAGCCGCAGTATTTCTTAACAATGTTCAAGACTACGATTGGACCTTACTCAGATGCTATTGGGTACGGTCGTCCTGAAGCGGCTCAGGGAATCTTCTCAGAGTTCAAACGTTTATATGAACAGGTCCGGGAGCGTCTCCCAATAGGGTTTGCCACAATTGGACACGCACTGAGAAATGAGATAAGCCCAAGGCAGGGGCCAATCAGGCTCAGAGAGTTCACGATTATTGATTTGGAGTTTTTCATTGATCCCGCAAACCCGCAATGTCCTTGCTTAGAAGAGGTGGCAGACGAAATAATGAGGCTTGTCCTGGCAAAGAATCGTCTTGAGGGATGCGAAGATCCGGTTGAAGTCGCCGTAAAAGAAGCAATTAACAGAGGCTACATAGTGATGGAGTGGCAGGCCTACTTTATGGCATTGGCAAAAAGGTTTCTAAGTGAATTAGGGGTTCCAGATGATAAGCAGAGGTTTATTGAGAAGCTCCCATGGGAGAGGGCACATTATTCTGCCCAAGGGTTCGATCAGGAGGTGTATCTTGACCGTTGGGGGTGGGTGGAGGTTGCGGGCTTCAACTATAGAACCGACTACGACCTGTCGGGACACATGAGAGAGAGTGGCGTCGATATGAAAGTATTCAAGCCTGAAGGAACAAAGACGGAGAGAACAGAGTTAATAGTAAAGCCTATTCAATCAAGGATCAGGCTGACATTCAAGGATGAAACGCCAAAGGTTTTAGAACTAGTCTCCAAGGCAGACGCAAGAAAGATGGGGGAAGACTTCAGAAAGCAGGGCTTCTCCCAGATAGATGGCTTCAAGATTCTTCCAGAACATGTCGAAATCGCAGAGATGCGGGTTCAAGAGCATGGTCGCCGCTTCATACCACACGTGATTGAACCCAGTTTCGGTTCAGATAGACTTGCCTACGTAGCCTTGGAGTACGCATACACACAAAAGAGGGGAAGAGTGATTCTTGAGCTGCCGCCTGATATCGCACCCGTAGAGGTTGCGGTCCTTCCTTTGGTCAGTAAGGACGGACTGCCAGAGAAGGCAAAGAAGATTCACCTTAACCTAATAGAGGAAGGTTTCATCGCCGAGTATGATGAATCTGGCTCTATTGGGAAGAGGTACGCTAGATTCGATGAAATCGGCACTCCAATCTGCGTTACTATCGACTACGAGACTTTGAAAAATGAGACTGTTACTCTGAGAGATAGAGACTCTTGGAGACAAGTTAGAGTGGACGCTGGTGTTCTGCCTAGCCTTCTGCATAAATACTTGCAGCGGAAAGTGAGGTTCGACGATTTGGGCGATTAATTTTGATGGATTCATGTTTAGTTAGGTTTTTAAGTTTTCTCGCAGTAATATAGGGTTGACGATATGCTGTGAGGTATCGATGAGGGGCTGATGTTGACATGGTCTTTCCAATGGAGGCAGAAAATCGAGCGAAGAGGAGGGCGCTCCGTCTCTGCCAGGATCATTTAAGGATAGTTATTGAGGCGTATCGGAAAACTGTACAGCTTATGGACGCCTTCTTGCAGAATGATAAATCATCACTCTCTCAACTTCATGAGGAGATACAGAAGCTTGGGGACGAGGTGGACAACTCTAAGAGGGCGGTTGCACAGGAGCTCGTTGAGATAGGTGCTATACTGCTAAACAGAGAAGACTTTCTAAGATTCACTGATGTCACAAGCGAGATAGCCGACTTCTGTAAAGGCATATCATTCAGGATAATGGAGATCGTTCATAGAGGCTGGGAGATTCCGCCAGATCTGAAGAAAGGCATGAGCAACCTCGCTGCCGCAGTCTTCGAAACCGCATCGAAATTGAGGGATACCTTCCTAATGCTAAATTATGGATCACCAATGGTTCAAGAGAAGGCCAAGGATGTAGAGATGGCTGAAAGAAATGTAGACAACATATACCGGGAGCTCGAAGTAAATCTTCTGAACAGTAAGATGGAGATCTCAACGTTGCTTATGGCAAGAGACATTATCCAACTACTAGAGGACATGGCCGACAAGATTGAAGACGCTTCAGACGCCGCAAGGATTCTAGCCTTCGCAGTCTAGAGGTAAAACCCCAAATGCAAAAAATATTCACAGCTGAATTCGTCGAAAACTCCCTAATAATATGGAATCCGGAAGAAGGATCCAAACTCTTCAAGCTAGGCTTCTACGGCAAACCCCTAGGAATACCTAAACCTAAAACCGCAGAATTCGAAGTCCCCCTTATCCTCGACCTCATAGAAGGGCTATACTTGGCAGAAGAACGCCTAATAAAAGTCATCGAGGGTCCGGAAAAGAAGAGACTAAGCATAAAAACTCTAAGAACAAGAGCTAGGAAACTATTCGAACAGTTCGACCTCCGATACATGGTCTACAAAGACCTCAGGAAACAGGGACTAATAGTAGCACCAGGTGTTAAGTATGGATGCGACTTCGTCGTATACAAACAAGGTCCAGGAATCGACCACGCACCATACATGGTTTCAGTAAAAAGCCGAAAAGACAAAATCTCAGCCACAGACATCGTCAAAGCCGGAAGACTAGCAACAACAGTCAAAAAACGGTTCATAATCGCGGTCCCAGACCTAGAAGAAAACAAAATCCAATACCTCATCTTCAAATGGTTCAAAGCTTAGATGTAAAACGCCCCGATGGAAATGATTAGAGGCAAAATAAATGAAATATTTTCAGGAATATTCAAACTTCTGGAGAGCACCGTATAACTCGTACTAATCCCGTTTAGTGCTAGTATTCGATTTTTTAGTTAGAAGGTCCATGTTCAACTGAAAATATCGCTTTGCTAGTGTCTGCCTTAATATTTTTTCACTTATGTGTTTGCGATTGAGAATAAATCTCCATGCTAAAAACTGGATTTACAAAATTCTTTTATTGTCTTAATGCATAATTAAAAATTATTGAAAGTGTAAGTCTAGAGACTTCGGCAGCTATGAAGATTCATAGATTTTTGCAAGTTTTCTTAATGTAATACTTTTGCTTATCCTTGGGTATGTGCGACGGGCGCATTAATGGCCAGTCATGGAAGCCCCGGTAATCAACTTATTTTGGCTCTTCTATCAACTTTTTCTTATCTCTTTGTGTATATGTCTACAATAATATCGTGGATGTTGAATTAGATAGACTCAATCCTCAAAAGAAAAATCGCCCCCATGCATCTGGAGCTGTCGCGAAAGAGGAGTTAATGGTATTTGTGTATACTACGGCTTTAATTGCATTTGGATTATCAATACTTATAGGTTTTAATATGTTACTTCTTTCACTACTTTGGTTTTCTTAATTTAATGCCTACTCAAATCCACACATATATTTGAAGAGGAGAACCATAATAAGAGAGGCAACACCCTCAGTTGGGATGTCATTAGCAATACTTGTGGGCATATATTTTGGGTTCCCTACCGTCAACAGTGATTTTTAGTGCAATTTTATGGGATGCACTCCTTTTTTCAATGCCTGCGTTTAGAGACATAACTGATATTGTTGAAGATCAAAAATACGGAGTTAAATCATTAGCAACCCTTCTGAGCTGGAAGCGCAGATTGGAGCTCGTAATATTTTTCTTTCTAGTAATTATGACATTAACTCCTCTAACATATGTCTATTTTGGGTTTAATATGATTCTGCCGATAGTTGTAGTCGCTATAAGCGGAATGGTCCTTAAAAATATGTTTCCATTGCTAAATGGTATAGAACAAGGGAAATATGCGCAGCTGACACGAACAGGGTTTGTCTATATGATTACTGTATCTCTCTATGATTTTAGGTTATCTTCCTCTTTAGGAATGTGGCCAACCGATACTTTTAGATTATGAGAAACAAGTGGTTTAATGTCGCAACCTCTGTCCCACATTGCTTTAAATGATTGTAAAAGTCTTCTGCTTAATCTTTCGCTTTGGAAAAAGAAAGCAAGAGAAAAAGAATTGGAATATGGATGAGTCACTTCAACCATTACCATTTTACTATCACCTATAAACAAAGTATGTGGAAGCTCTCCGTAGCGTATATTTATGTTTGGTGAATGCAGCAAAGAAATCAGCGAAGAAAGAGATTTTGGACTAATCAATATTGCCCGTAACACCATTTGAAGTCTTTTTTGTAAGATCTCTTTTTCACTGGTCATAAGATACATTGTTACATTTCTGTCACATGCTCTTGCTATGGCATCAATAACCTTCAAATCGAAATATTGCGATGCAAAATGAATAGTATCATTTGCTCGATCTATATACTCTACCAAATCATTTACGACTTTATCCCAAGTATCAGCTATTCTAATCGGACCAGCAAGATCAGAAATTCTTTCGTCTGCTATCAAATTTGCATCTCTCAAGATAATGCGAACAATTTCTTCGAGTTCTTCGAGTTTAATGTGGTTTGCTTTATTTAATCCATCGATCAGCTTGAGTCGATCCTTATATGTTACTGCTATTTTAAGAGCTTCAAAATGTCTGAAGCTTATTTCTCCAAATTTCGTCAGTTTATACACCCCATTCACTTTTTCCACAAGACCTGCCTCGATAAGTCTTCTCAAATTGGTGTAATATTTTTTGGGAGTTAGATTAAGATCGGTTATTATTCTAGTGGAATTTGATATGCCGTCTTTTGCGGCATAAAATATTTTTAATGCATCTACGCTCGCCGCCGCCGTAAATAATCTCTCTAACTCGGTATAGATTATTAAGTCCTCATCCTGCCCTTTTCTATCTAATGATTGCCCGTCAGTATCGTACGATACTGTTTTTCGCATCTTTTCCATATGATCCTCTAAATGTTGAACACTGCGAATATAGCATAACAGATTTCTTGAGAGTCCTCTTTATAAAAGATAAGAAATTAAGAGAGATATTTGGAATATGTTTTCAGAAACTATTTTGACCATCACGTAGAATATTATGTGAATATTATGTGTGCTAATGGACGAGTAAGACTAAAAAGCGTGATTCTTGCAATTGACAACTAATTAATTAGACTTTAGATTCTTTTCATGGATATTAGTCTCCTATAAATTTCCGCATTATTTTTCTCTATCTCTCTAAAAAGTTTGTAAGATTCATCGTAGATTTTCTTATTATAGGGATCGGGTTCCGTTGTTTCGGTTGCTTCAAGCCAATTCTGAATGGCTTCAAAGTCGTCGATAGCTTTTGTTCCGACTCCAGCAAGAAGCGCGTCTCCTAAGGGGGCTCCTGGCGCATTCT
This sequence comes from Candidatus Bathyarchaeota archaeon, assembly GCA_025059045.1. Lineage (NCBI taxonomy): Archaea > Thermoproteati > Candidatus Bathyarchaeota > Candidatus Bathyarchaeota archaeon. The sequence continues at coordinate 54,992 of JANXEA010000004.1, forward strand.
TTATGTATATCATTTTCATTCCTGTGACATCTGAGATTATTTTGCGCCAAAGTTTGGATTTTGCACCTCCATCTACTAGGATGCATCTTCTGGGGATGATTCCCGCTTCTTTGGATGTTTCTAGGCTATACCTTAATGCGTATGCTACTCCTTCGAGGAAAGCTCTGAATAGATGCGCTTTTGTGTGATAGATGGTTAGCCCGAATACTGCTCCGCTCACATAATTGTCCCAGTATGGTGCTCTTTCACCTATCATCATGTGCGGTAGGAAGATTAGTCCTTCTGAGCCCGGCGGAATTTTCTCAGCTTCTTGGTCAAGCATGGCGTAGGCGCTTTGACCCAATTCCTCTGCTATCTTTGCATCGTGTTTTGCTAGGTTATCTCTGAACCATCTTATGCAGTATCCCGCGGTCAGAAGACCTGAAAATGAGTACTGGGTTTCTGGGTCATTTGCTACGTATGGGTAGTTTATCATCTTGGGCGAGAGCCTTTGTTCATTGCTGATGAAGCCGTTACACATCGATGTTCCAAGCATGATGGCCGCGTCTCCGTCTTGGAGGGCTCCCACGCTCAGTGCGCTTACAGGCGCGTCGATACCCCCAGCACAGACCGGGGTGCCTCTCTTCAAGCCAGTTAGTCTCTCGCCATCCCTTGTAACTTCTCCGACTACATCCTTAGATCTATAAATTTTTTCGGGAAAGAATTCTCTCGGAATGCCTAAGGTTTGCATCATCTCTTCAGACCATGTGTTCTTCCTAATGTTGTAAATGCCGCCGTAATTGCCAGCGCTAGAATAGTCTATCGAGATCTGCCCAGTCAGCTTATAGATGCAGTATGCGTTGGGGGTGACCATCTGCGAGATTCTATTCCATATTTTCGGCTCATTATTCTTTATCCAAAGCATCTTCGTGTAACCGAAGTATGGGTCAACAATGTTGCCCGTTATTTTAAAGATCTCGTCGACTGAAATCTTCGATTTTACCTCCTCACATTCCTTGCCGGCTCTTCTATCCGCCCAGATGATACAGGGTCTCAAGGGCTTCATTTGCTTGTCGCAGGGAATCCCACTTCCGCCATACAACCCGCTGATACAGACGCCTAAAATCTCTTCAGGCTTGACCTTTGACTGGCTTATCAGCGATCTGATGGTCTCGCATACAGCATCAAACCATACATCTGGCCATTGTTCAGCCCACCCCGGCTTAGGTGTCAGAACCCCATACTCTCGGAAGGCGGCGGAGATCTTCGTTCCCTCGACGTCGACAAGTATTGATTTTGTCCCCAACGTTCCAATATCCGTTCCTATAAGATACACCTTTATGCCACACCTATTCAGATCGTGATTTCATCATTAAAGAAGAATTGTGGAGTCTGCTACAACGTAATAGATCAGTTCAAGTTGAGTATGGGTCACGATTTCTTCGGTCTTTCAACTATTTTTACATTTACTTGGACTGTATCCTCTGTTATCATGTTCCCTCTTATAGTCTTCCTTTTCCTCACACCTTTATTCCTCGGTTTGTAACCTATTCCTCCACTAAGTAGCACCTGAGATTTCACTCCCCCGTGAACATCTGGTCTCATGGGGAAACCTGAGATGTCGGATCCTCCTGTAATTTCTAGTTTATGTCCAGGTAGACCCGCCACTGAACCGTCTATTACTTCTCCTATTCTTCTCCCAACTAATGGGGCTGCCCTACTGCCTTCAACCTCCACAACGCTTGACTTGCCTGTCTCAGGATCAGATATTATTATCTTGAATTTTGCCATGATCCCTCATCCTATCTCCTTATATTATGCCGATATCTGGAGATATATTCATTTATAAGTGTTCTCTAAGATGGGCTTCTAGAAAAAGATAACTTAGGCTCCTTAGCAATAAACGTGGCCAGGCATATTACTAATGCCGAGAGGATGCGGACTTCCATAGAGGGAAAGCCCGTTGTCTGCATGACGCTTTCTTCCACCATCTCGTCCGACTCGATTATCTGGAAGTTCCAAGTGGTTAGGTAATCTCTCATGTATCTCGTTTCCCCCACATAATTGTATTTAGTGACGTTTGCGTATTGAACGGTTGGCTGTGTGAACAGAGCGGAGTTTCTGATGGCGTTTAAGGGATCTTTATAAATACCGTCACCGATTACATAGGTCAGATCTACTGGAAGCCAGCCCCAAGGTGGGACATAAACCATTGCCCAACCATGCCAGCCTATCCTTGTAAGATTTAGGATTAGGCTTCCTCCCCAATACCTTAACACAAGTGGCTGTCTACCAGGCAGGTAGATGCAACCTATCTGAAGATATGCTGGAATACCGACTATCCTGCAGAGAGAAATAAGAAGATTAGCCTGATCATCACAGTCTCCAACCTTTTCGATGAGCGTCTCATTAGGGTATCTGGGCACCTCATCACTTCCATACCTGATATTTTCATTTATCCATCTTATGAAGGAACTTAATATTTTGAGTACGTTTTTCTCTTCCCCGGCAAGTTCAAATGCGAGTCCAATAAGATCCGTATGGTTCAGAAGCCATGGTCCATTAGGAACACAATAAAGGCTCCTATATGACTCTGAAATCTCATTCAAACTTCCTGAAAGGTTCTCAGAAATGTTGGGTTTAGGGTAAGGCTTCAAGACAACAGTGTAGGCAACCTCATAAGTAATATTCTCGTTCGGCTGTAATACATTTGTCAGATCCATGAGGGCAACTGGGTTGCCATCCATATCTTCATCGATCCTTAATAATGGATGAGAAAGATTTGTGAGGTACACCGTCTGCCGACTGTTGTTCATGAAAAGCCCTACTATTTGGTCATTCTCAGTAAGATTCCAAACGGCTCCTCCACTATTAGAATTGACTAGGGTGACGCGAAAGGTAATTCTGAAATACCTCTCTCCTTGGGGCTCATGCTTCGGGATGATGCCTGTAAAGTTAGTTAGAAATAGTGTGCTAGCGAGTATCGTGAAAAGGAGAAAGGTAAACCATACCTTGGAAGATTTTAAGCATTTTTGCTCTGTACTATTCGATGCCATCATGGCTTACCAGAAGATTGAATAAGGAAGGACGGATTTATGCTTTAATTTTTTTATAAGCTCTTTTCAGATATGGACCGCAATAGGCTTTCAGGATATGGTATGGAAGAATAGGACGGAGTTATGACAGATGGGAAATCTTCTCCTCTGCTGAGTAATTGCGCATTTCCGTTTTTCGCTTCACTTATCGGCCACCCTCCTCTTCAAGATAAGCCTGCATGCAATTGTTGAAGCCGTGACTCCGATTGCGATTAAAACTGCTGCTATTACGAGATTCAGCATATAGGGAGAAGAAGGTTCGCTGGATCCGCTTGCCCCCTTGCTTTGATCGGGCGGAGGTGCTCCCAGATAGAAGCTGGGCTGAGTCGCCTGCATGTATCCCATGGTCTCGCAAGCAACGCTGATCCTATAGTCGGGGTCATGCATCAATGTTGGAAGTCTAAACTCAGCCTTCACAGTTGTAATGTATATTCTCAGTTCAATAGTTTCGCCCTTTGATATATACCATACTTCCTCTCTCCAGTCCCCTAGGATGTCTCCATACCCCATGGGCGCATTGCGCTCTCCAGGTTCGCCCCAGAAATCTCGCATCTTACTCACAATGTTTCTCTGATAATCATACTTGTAAACTGATGTTGCATCTAGTAGCTCCCTGAGAATGTCAGCGTCCCACCATATTGCAAAATTACAGGACACTGCAGGTTTTTTCCCTGCACCGTCAACCTGCGGCATATCAGCGACAGTTTCTCCCCTGCAGCTGTAAATCTTTCCCTCGGATGCCCAGCATTCCATACCATAATATCTTGGGTCTATATCAGCGGCTAACCCTCTGCCCACATCCTTATCTTTTGTCTCCGATATCCCCCATATAAGATGGCCGGTTGCAGCATCCCTTAGATGCATGCCATAATTAGGCGCGTTCTCTTGCACATACCATATCTCCTTTCCTGGGCGTGAGGGGTCTATGTCAGACATGTGAATTCTGTCTCCATGCCCCTCACCTGTAATCCACAACTCTCGGCCATCGTCATCTATGGCTATGCTACCATAGATGATCTCATCTCTGCCATCACCGTCTATATCGCCTACACGTAAATTATGATAACCCTCAGCCCGCTCGCTGGCGGTATGGTTACTTTCATATCTCCAAATTTTTTCCAGCGAGCCGTTTCTCCAGTTCCAAGCCTCAACATATATTCTTCGCAGGGGTGTTGAACCATCCTGCGCTGTTGCATGTATGCCGCGGGCAACAATCAAACTTGGTCGTTTCCCGTCAAGATATGCGACGGCCATGAGGTGCTTGTGAGCTCTGTTCCCATAGTCGTCTCCCCAATCCGACCATTCTCCCATCTCAATCCATGAATCCAGGGCCAAAACCGCTCCAGTCTTCCCATCTATTATCGCAAAATACTCGGGTCCAGTATACTGGCGCCCGAGATGATCGCAGTACAATGTAATATTATCACCATTTATGTCACCTAGCTTGATAAGCTCGCCGCTTGAAGTTAAAACCGAAGCGTTCTCCCCAATCTTGCATGCTACTTCAGCTCTCCCATCGCAGTCGAGATCGAAAATGATGAATGGAGAGTATTTTATACCCGGCCTTATATTCGGGCCAAGGTCAACTCTCCATAGGAATGTGCCGTCTAGTTTGTATGCTTCGAGCTTGTATGTCTCTTGGGGGAGATGATCTGGAATCGAAACCTGTGAAGGGGCAAGATCTTGGTCGCCTCTCTTAACTACGAATTCATATTCTCCGTCGCCATCAAGGTCTCCTACGCCTGCAAGTTTCGCTCCTTGGACTTGGCCATTAAAGTTTAAAGAATCGTTTCTGAGATGTATGGAAATATAGTCTCTTACCCGTGGATTTGCTGGAAGTGTAAAAGGCATACTAGGAGATAACTCGGATCCATTAATTACAGGGCAGACATAGTACGTATTCTGTTTTGTTATGTCTACAGTTCCATCTATAAAGTCTGTCACGTTTGTGATTGGAGCACTATTGAGTTTCTCAGGCCTTCCATCCCCCGCAGTCCTGTAAACATTGAATCCCACATTCACCGGGTCTCTATAAAGCAAGCGCCATGTTAGATATACTTTTCCGCCTCCAAGATAAATGGCGATGAGTCCTCTTCCAAGGTTTTCAACCTCTCTTCCGGCACTCGAATTGGCGATCAAATTTCTCACATAACTCTCGATGCTGGGTTCGACCCCCTCGAAATTATTAGCTAACCTTACACCTACAGGTTTCAATATCGAATTGCCTATAAAAAATCCTGACAAGATTGTGAATAAAATGAGCCTATCAACAAATCCTACCCTTGAAGGCCGCATAACACTACACAAGATAATTTCTCTCTTTCCATTTTCTTATATCTTTGTTCCAATCTTAAATCTCTGGCAGACCTGAAGCCTCCTTAGAGAAATGGAACCATTTATTGGCTATCCGATATTTTCCATTATGCAGGTTTATGGGAATAAGGTTTTATTCTGTTGTGCTCCTTTTTATATCAGGTTGACATGTGAAGGTCGTCGAGTAATGGAAGTCTCTGTAGGTGATACTGTTATTAGGCTTGTTAGGGGCGACATAACCGAGCTGAGGGTTGACGCAATCGTAAATGCCGCGAACGGGTTCTTGAGGCTTGGGGGAGGAGTCGCGGGGGCCATAAGACGCAAGGGTGGTCCTGAGATAGAAAGTGAATGTGAGAGGATAATCGCTGAGCGGGGGAGGATTCCGGTAGGCGAGGCTGTCATAACCACAGGAGGAAAGCTGAAGGCAAAGTATGTGATACATGCGGTCGGGCCGATTTACGGTGAGGGCAATGAAGATTTGAAACTAAAAAGTATAACTACAAATTGCCTTAGACTTGCCGATAAGCATAAGCTTCGAAGTATAGCGTTTCCAGCAATCTCCACCGGATACTTTGGCGTACCCAAAAAGATCTGTGCTGAGTCAATGCTTTCTGCAGCACTTTCATATGTAAAGGCTGGAACAGATATCGAGGAAATAGTATTCTGTCTTTACGATGATGAAACATTAAACATCTTTAAAGAAACATTTAATAGAATCGTCGGTGGTACGGGAACTTGCATAGATTCCGTTTAGACGTGGTTCTTTTGGCATACCTGTTTGAGGAAAGACCCTTCTTTTTCTAACCCTAGCTCGGTAATCTTTTCGGGTTTTGGTATTCCCATTTCACTCCAACCTCTATATTCATAGTACTGTGATAGAAGCTCGCCGAGTGGAGGTAGGTTTTGCGCGGCCCCACCCTCACCTCTCTTATGAGTCAATATCCTAGGTGGAAGAACATCATCTTTACGTGAGACCCCTTCGCGGATGTTGTAAAGTCTCTTCAAATTATATATACGCTCCCCTGTCTTCATGAATTCTGCAAAATCCATATTCATGCCTGTAACCCAGTTCAGCCAATCAACAAGATTGGTTGGCTCAACGCCGCCGAAGAGAATAAATTTGCAGACCTTTAATGAATCCATCATACACATTAGATCTTGAGCTTTGGAGACTAGTACCCCTTTTCCCTCGACCGAGTGGCGGTCCTGGATCTCCGTATAGCCTAGACTGCGAAGAATAACATTTCTCTCGAATATGTGGCTTAGGCTTTGCAGATGGCATGCGCCGCGGTTTGAAACAGCATAAGAAAGGCCTTGGCTATAGTATGCTCTCGGATCATGTGCTGGAAGCTCCAGGCCCTTTACGTGTATTGCAAATTCCGCAGATAGTCCGCCAAGTTTTTCAGATGCTCTTTTTACTCCTTCACCCAAAAGTTTACCTAACCCTTCTCCTTTTGCAATCTTATGTATCATGGCTATTAAGGCATCGGGATTTCCCCACTCCAACCGGATGCCATCCGTAATCTCCTCGGAGATCAATCCCATCTCATAGGCTTCCATCGAGAAGGCTATAACAGCACCTGTCGAAATCGTGTCCAAACCATAACGGTTACAGAGTTCGTTAGCTTTTGCTAGAGCCTCAAGGTCGTCGATGAGGCAATTTGCTCCAAGCATCGCAAGAGATTCATACTCTGGACCAGCACCCTCCACCGCACCATACTTAGAACTTTCAAACTTCACTTCTCTCCCACAGCCTATTATGCAGCCGCTGCAGTAATATCTTCCGCTCAGAATGGTTTTCGCCATTGTTTGACCAGAGATTCTTTCAGCTCCCTCCTCCCATGAACCCTGCCTCCAATTCTTAATTGGCAAATCGCCGACATACTCGATTGCAGTCATACCGCCGCTGGTTCCGTATTCATGCATATTTTTGGCCTTCTCAAGAATGGTGGGAGCAATCTCTTTCACGGACTTTTCAAGAGCCTCTGGATTAACGATATCAATCTCATATGTTCCATACACAACTATCGCCTTTAGGAGTTTCGACCCCATGACCGCGCCTAACCCGCATCTCGCTGCGGCTCTTCCATGTTTCCCATCGTTCATTATGCCCGCTAATCTAACAAGATTCTCCCCGGCGGGCCCGATGCAAGCAACAACAGCTTTACAATCCGTCTCTCTCCTTAGAATTTCATCCGCCGTGTAGGTGTCGGTTCCCCAGACATGAGTTGCATCCTTTAACTCCGCATGCCCATCATTTATCCAGATGTAGACTGGCTTCGAAGCCCTCCCATATATTACTATCCCGTCATATCCAGACTTCTTCAGTTCTGGACCCCAGCTTCCGCCAGCGTCGCTCTCCCCATATATTCCAGTTAAAGGCGACTTAGAGATCACATGATAACGGCCTGACAAAGGAACCCTAGTGCCCGTGACCGGCCCGGTCATGAATATTAAAACATTCTCAGGCCCCAAGGGGTCTGTAGACTTATCTGTCTCATCAAATAAGATCTTAGCCCCTAAGCCGCTACCACCTATGAACCTCCTCAACAAGTCTTCATCTAGTTCCTTTGTCGAGATCTTTTCTCTTATAAGGTCAACTCTTAGAATCCTGCCCACATATCCGCCATACAATCCCATAGTCCTCCCTCCAGTTTATGAAGCGCAGTTTTCGAGCAAGCGTGCGGAGATAATCCATTTTAATAGCAGAATGATGTAAAGGCGAAATAAAAGCATTAAGAGACATGAAACCTAAAAATTAAAATTTTTGGGCTTGGCGCATGCTTCCAATATCAGCCATTTTTTCTTAGGAGGTGATCCGGCCGCAGGTTCCCCTACGGCCACCTTGTTACGACTTCTCCCTCCTTGCGGAATCTAGATTCGACATAGTCCTTATGGGCTATGTCTCATCTAGACCCCACTCGGATGGAGCGACGGGCGGTGTGTGCAAGGAGCGGGGACGTATTCACCGCGCGCTGATGACGCGCGATTACTAGGGATTCCACGATTCATGAGGGCGGGTTGCAGCCCTCAATCCCAACTGAGGCATGGTTTAGGGATTACCTTCCCCTTTCGGGGTCGGATCCCATTGTCCATGCCATTGCAGCTCGCGTGTGGCCCGGGAGATTCGGGGCATACTGACCTGCCGTGGCCCACTCCTTCCTCCGCCTTATCGGCGGCGGTCCCTCTAGTGTGCCCGGCCTCCTTCCGGAGTGCCGATGGCAACAAGAGGCGTGGGTCTCGATCGTTGCCTGACTTAACAGGACACCTCACGGCACGAACTGGCGACGGCCATGCACCTCCTCTCAGCTAGTCTGGCAAGACCTTCAATCTGGCCTTCATCCAGCTGTCGCCCCCGGTAAGGTTCCCGGCGTTGACTCCAATTAAACCGCAAGCTTCACCCCTTGTGGTGCTCCCCCGCCAATTCCTTTAAGTTTCAGCCTTGCGGCCGTACTCCCCAGGCGGCGGGCTTAACGGCTTCCCTGC